>NZ_LOHX01000001.1 GCF_001559775.1 Streptobacillus felis
GAAACATACACATTAATTTAAACTAATATAGTTTACCTTGAATTTCAAAAAATTCAAGTTATAAAGTTTTATATTTTAGCAATTTTTGAAAAGCAGCAACAGTTAAAATTTTGAAACCAATATATTCATAATCACCTTCAATTTGTAAATAACTCAAATGAATTTTTTCTTCTTTTTGATCCAAGTTCAACGAATAAATTGAACAATTTTTTTCATTATATGTAAATTCAAATCCCTCGTATTGAGATAATTTTTCTTCTTGTAATTCTTCAATTTTTGAAAAATTATGATTTATAGATTGCTTTGTAGAAAAAATTTTATATTTAAAAATAAATCCTACAACTGAAGGACGACCCTTTCCATTTTTTTTGTATTTTTTTTCAACTTTTAAATAATATTTTTTTTCTAATTCTTTCAGTATTGGCTTTATTATTCTTTTATCAATATCATTTATGTTATAGGTTTCAGGTATGTTTAATTGATGCTTGAAGTCTTCTAGTGAAACATCCCATTTACCTGTATTAAACTGTTTAATTCTTCTAAAAAATTCTTTAGTGTAACTTGATTTAAAATCTACAAATTCTTCCAGTTCAAATTTAGTAAAATTCTTAGCTATTTCATTTAATACCCATCTAAATTCAGTATTTAATCCTATTTGTATAATTTGTTTTTCTATGTCAATCGTATATTTGGTAAATAATACAAATTTAGTAAATTTTCTTTTATTTCCTATTTTAAATCTAATACTTATCAATTTATCATAAACATTTTCTAATGCCTTATGAAAGCTACTAGCAGTGTTATCTTTCCATTTAGTTAGTTTTTTCAAATAATCAAAATCAAATTCTAGTATCTCAAGTTCTTTGTTTTTCATTCTAGCAAATATAGCCATAAGAATATCTAATTCAGTTGAATTAAAGTTTCTAAGACCTATTTGATTAAAATCGTTGTTATATTGAACTACTTCATTTGCCATATTATCACCTCAATTTAATTATAGCATAAAACAAAGGTATTTTCAAGACATGTCCTATTTATTTACTGAAAATGTCCTATTTATTTACTGAAAATGTCCTATTTATTTACTGAAAATGTCCTATTTATTTACTGAAAATGTCCCATTTTAACCCTCACGGAGCTAGTATTCATTATAGCTGTAGGACACCTAAAATTAATATTAAAATAAATATGAAAAGAAATAGAAAAGGGGTTAACACAAAAAAAAGAGCTAAAAAAAGCCCTTATTTTTCAAAATTTTTATCTAAATTTTTATTTTTTTCTTCAGCTTTTAAATTTAAAGCTTGATTTAATTCTTTTTCATATAGGGAACTACGATAAATAGTGAAATATTTAGTATTCTCTAAGAACTCTTTAGCCTTATCTAGAATATCTTTAAATTTAGGAAACTTTTTTTCTAGATAAGAATGAAAATATTTATAAGTACTTAGTCTATCCTTTAGTTCTATATTCTCTTTAAATAACTTTTCTTTTTCTTCATTTAGAGCCTTAATTTCGCTTTCTTTTAAGTTTAAGGCCTTTTTATATGCTAATTCGTTTAAATTCTCTTTAGAAAGCAAATTTAAGCCATTTTCAAGCTCTTTAGTATCAATTGTAGTAACTCCTAAAGTCTTTTTAGGTAATTTTCTTAGTTTTTCTATTATTTCTAAATTTTTTTCTACTGGTTCTATATCGTTTAAAAAATCAACTTGTTTAGATATTTCTTTTTTTAGTTCTAACCGTTCTTTTCTTAAATCTTTATTTTCATTTAATAAATTATCTAATATTTCTTTTCTATCTACTCTAATAGCTTTTAAATATTCAGTGTTTGAATATTTTTTTTCATTCTCTAGATATTGATCTAGAGATATATTTTTCTTTTCCTCAATCATTTTTTCTTTTATAGCTATGTTTATTAATTTATTTTCTTCATTCTCGCTTATAGTTCCTATTTGTAATTTATATTTTAAAGCTTCTAATTCTTGTTTAAATTCTTTTTTAAGCGATTTTATATCCTTAGCCTTACTTTCTATCGTTTCATCTCTTCTTGGAACAAATTCGGCCATTTCCTCGCTTAATTTAGCCATATTTGTTTGTAACTTCTTTAAAATTTCATTTTCTTTTAGTTCGTTAAATACTATTTCGTTTAATTTTTCAAAAGAATTTTCTTGATTAAAGAAATTTTTTGAAGGAGTATAAGAATATTTTTTTTCATTTTCTTCAATTTGTTTTTTTGCTTTTCTCTTTTTTTCTTTTTCAATATATCTTTCTAAATTTTCTTTTTTAAATTTTTCTAAAGCCTCTTTATATTCTTGACTTTTTGGTTCTAGATTTTCATTTTTTTGATTAAGTCTAGAAAATTGTTTTTTCATAGCATTGTTTATTTTTAACATGTCAATTTCTTGATCTTCAGTTTTTTCTTCAATGTTTTTTTCTTCTCTATGCAGTACCATCAGTTGCATATGTGGCGTATTTTCGTCCATATGAAGAACTGAAGACATTATCATTGTATTAGGAATAAATTTTTTTATTATATCAAATTGAGCTTGATACAAATTTTTCCATTCTTCTCTAGTTAACAAATATGAAATATTAACCCCTGTTATATGTTCAAATTCATTTGGAACTATAGAGAGATAAAAAAAAGAAACATCCTTTGAATTATTTGAAATTTTTTCGCTATTTTCTAAAATTTCATTGTATTCAAATTCATTAAAATTTTTAAATGTGTAGTTCAAATTTCTCAAATTTTTGTTAACATCATTTTTGTAATTTTCTAATTCTCTATGATGTTCATTAAGTAAATTTTTTATACTTTTTTTATTCTTATAAGAGTTAAATTTTGAAACTCTTTGTATGGAGTTAAACTGCATTTTGATCTCCTTTCAATTTTTATTATTTGAATATATTATATCATAGATTTTTTTATTAGTAAAATGTTATTGGCCTGTAGTGACATTTTTTGTCCCAAAAATATCACACAGGCAAGGGAGTTCCCTTGACCCCAAAGAGTATTGTAAATTTACAATACTCTTACCCCTCAAATTTTGCAATTTGAGTGGAAAAAAAATTGTTCAATTTTAACATTAAGTTCTAGAACATAACTTCAAAAATTGAAAAAAAATTTTTCATTCAAAATTGATTTTTTAGAAAAAATATTTTGAATGAAAATAAAAAAAGGAGTGCTGCGACACTCCCAAAAAATTTTAAAATCTTAAAATGATTTTTTGTTAAAAAGTTAATCTAGCTAATAACAAAAAAATCAAAATAAAAAATAAAATTTTTATAACTAAACGAACCATATTGCACCTCCTTAATTGCAAAAGTGCAACATAATTATATCATAAAAAATTATAAAAAAAAAAGTTAGTTCGCAGCTAACTTTTTTTTATGGTTCGTTTATTTTACAAATATATTATATCATATTTTTTTAAAAAGTTAAATAAAAAATGAGAGGGGCAACCCTCTCGAAACATACACATTAATTTAAACTAATATAGTTTACCTTGAATTTCAAAAAATGCAAATTATACTAAATGTTTTTTGAAATAGTTATGCCATATTTCTAAGTTATCAAAGTTAAATTGATTTGTAAAATTATCGTCTTCATTTTTTACCTTAACTATAATTTTTCCCGCTTTATTTTGATATATATTTGTAATTTTTAAATAATTATATCTATTAAAAACTTGATCTTTTACATAAAGAGTTCTACCAACATAGTAATCTTTATTCAATTTTTTATTTGTGTTATATTCAACATTACCGTCTAAAGTGTAACCTTGATTTTCAACTATTTCTTTAGTAAATGTAAATAGAAAGCCAACGACTGCAGGACGTCCTTTTCTTTTCTTATCGTATTTTTTTATAATCTCTAGTTGATATTTTTCTCCTAATTCTTTTAGTATAGGTTTTAATACTCTTAAATCAATATCAGTAATTCTATAATTCATAGGAATATTTAATTGATATTTAAAATCTTCTAAACTTATTTCCCATTTTCCACTACCTCTAAACTGCTTCATTCTTCTAAAAAATTCTTTAGTATAACTAGATTTAAAATCAATAAACTCTTCTAACTCAAATCTAGTAAAGTTTTTTGCTAATTCATTTAAAACCCATCTAAATTCAGAATTAATTCCTATTATTACTTTTTGTCGTGGACCTGAAATGATATATTTTGTAAATAATACAAATTTTGTATATTCTTTATTATCTCCAATTTTAAATTTAATGGATATTAATTTATCATAAACCCTTTCAAGAGTGTCAAAAAAACTATCACTAGTGTTATCTTTCCATTTAGTTAGTTTTTTCAAATAACCAAAATCAAATTCTATTTCTTCCAAGCCTTTTTCCTTCATTCTAGACATTATTGCCATCAAAATATCTAATTCAGTAGAATTAAAGTTTCTAAGACCTATTTTATTCATATCATTATTATATTTTACAATCTCATTTGCCATAGAATATTACTCCTTTTTATTTTTATTATAACATATAAATTTTAATTAAACAACATGTTGTTTTTAATTTACTGAAAAAGTTGTTTTTAATCTACTGAAAAAGTTGTTTTAATTTACTGAAAAAGTTGTTTTAATTTACTGAAAAAGTTGTTTTTTAACCCTCACGGAGCTAGTATTCATCAATGTTTGCGAGGACCTAAAAGAAGTATAAAAGATACATAAAAGAATGGTATAAAAAGAATGCTTTCCAAAAAATTATAAAGATTTTTTCTTTTCATTTTCTTGATTTTCAATATTTAAAAATTTATTGATTTCTTTTTCATATTGCTCCTTATTCCAAGGACTGTATTCTTTTACTATTGAATTTATAGTCTTTATAACATCTTTAAATTTAGGAAATGTTTTTTCTAAATAATTCATAATAAATCTATTTTTAGAAAATTCTTTACTTAGGTTTTTGTTTTCTAATTTCAAATAGTCTATTTCGTCATTTAGAGCCTTATTTTCGCTTTCTTTTAGCTTTAAGGCTTTCTTATATGCTAATTCGTTTAAATTCTCTTTAGAAAGCAAATTTAAGCCATTTTCAAGCTCTTTAGTATCAATTGTAGTAACTCCTAAAGTCTTTTTAGGTAATTTTCTTAGTTTTTCTATTATTTCTAAATTTTTTTCTACTGGTTCTATATCGTTTAAAAAATCAACTTGTTTAGATATTTCTTTTTTTAGTTCTAACCGTTCTTTTCTTAAATCTTTATTTTCATTTAATAAATTATCTAATATTTCTTTTCTATCTACTCTAATAGCTTTTAAATGATCAGTATTTGAATATTTTTTTTCATTCTCTAGATATTGATCTAGAGATATATTTTTCTTTTCTTCAATCATTTTTTCTTTTATAGCTATGTTTATTAATTTGTTTTCTTCTTTCTCGCTTATAGTTCCCATTTGTAATTTATATTTTAAAGCTTCTAATTCTTGTTTAAATTCTTTTTTAAGCGTTTTTATGTCCTTAGCCTTACTTTCTATCGTCTCATCTCTTCTTGGAACAAATTCGGCCATTTCTTCACTTAATTTTGCCATATTCTTTTGTAATTTATTCAAGATAGAATTTTCTTTTAATTCTTTGAATATAATTTCGTTTAATTTTTCAAAAGAATTATCTTGAGTAAAGAAATTTTTTGAAGGAGTATATGAATATTTTTTTTCATTTTCTTCCATTTTTTTGGCTTTTCTCTTCTTTTCTTTTTCAATATATCTTTCTAAATTTTCTTTTTTGAATTTTTCTAAAGCCTTTTTATATTCTTGACTTTTTGGTTCTAGATTTTCATTTTTTTGATTAAGTCTAGAAAATTGTTTTTTCATAGCATTGTTTATTTTTAACATGTCAATTTCTTGATTTTCAGTTTTTTCTTCAATCATTTTTTCTTCTCTATGCAGCACCATCAGTTGCATATGTGGCGTATTTTCGTCCATATGAAGAACTGAAGACATTATCATTGTATTAGGAATAAATTTTTTTATTATATCAAATTGAGCTTGATACAAATTTTTCCATTCTTCTCTAGTTAACAAATATGAAACATTAACCCCTGTTATATGTTCAAATTCATTTGGAACTATAGAGAGATAAAAAAAAGAAACATCCTTTGAATTATTTGAAATTTTTTCGCTATTTTCTAAAATTTTATTGTACTCATTTTCATTAAAATTTTTGAAAGTGTAATTCAAATTTGATAAATTTAGGTTCACATCATTTTTATATTTTTGTAATTCTCTATGATGTTCATTTAGAATTTTTTTTATATTTAATTTGTTCTTAGAAGAGTTAAATTTATCGATTCTTTGTATTGAGTTAAATTGCATTTTGATCTCCTTTCAAATTTTCTTATTTGAATATATTATACCATAGATTTTTGTAAAAGTAAAAAGTCCTTGGCCTGTAGTGACATTTTTTGTCCCAAAAATATCACACAGGCAAGGGAGTTCCCTTGACCCCAAAGAGTATTGTAAATTTACAATACTCTTACCCCTCAAATTTTGCAATTTGAGTGGAAAAAAAATTGTTCAATTTTAACATTAAGTTCTAGAACATAACTTCAAAAATTGAAAAAAAATTTTTCATTCAAAATTGATTTTTTAGAAAAAATATTTTGAATGAAAATAAAAAAAGGAGTGCTGCGACACTCCCAAAAAATTTTAAAATATTAAAATGATTTTTTGTTAAAAAGCTAACTGAGCTAATAACAAAAAAATCAAAATAAAAAATAAAATTTTTATAACTAAACGAACCATATTGCACCTCCTTAATTGCAAAAGTGCAACATAATTATATCATAAAAAATTATAAAAAAAAAAGTTAGTTCGCAGCTAACTTTTTTTATGGTTCGTTTATTTTACAAATATATTATATCATATTTTTTTAAAAAAGTTAAATAAAAC
>NZ_LOHX01000002.1 GCF_001559775.1 Streptobacillus felis
CACAAAATTAAGTATATTTATTTAGATTGAAATAAAAGGTTAAAAATTGTTAAAAAAAATGGAGGATTCTAAAAAATTTAGAATTCTCCATAATTTTTTTAGGCTATTTCGGAACAGCCCCTTATTTATACATCAAAATAATTAAATTATAATTAAAAAAATATTGAAATTTTATTTTTATGTGGTAAAATAATATTGTAGTAAAAGTGTGACTTAATATTTATTGACATATTAATAAAAAAATGATAATATTTAAACATGATAAAGATCATACCACACTTGCAAATGCAGTGAAACAGGGTATGATCGTTTTTTTTTAGGAGATTTTATGAATTTAAAAAAAATTAGTGCATCTTTAAAGAAACCTTTAAGTTATAAAGAACAACTAGAAAAATTAATTAATGATAAAAATGTATTAGTTAAGAATGAAGAGGAATCAGAAGCTTTAGAATATTTAAAAAGTGTAAATTATTATTTTATTTCTGGTTATTTATTGCCATATAAATATAAAAAAGATGATGGTACTGAAGCTTATTCAGAAATTGAATTTAAAAAAATAAAAGAGATGATTGAATTTGATTATGGTCTAAAAGAAATATTAATGCCAATTATTTCAAAAATTGAGAAAAGTATTAAAACTAATATTGCATATTATTTTGCCCATAATTATAGATATGGTAATATTGCATATATTGATTTTATGGCATTTAAAGATCCAAAATTAAGTAAAAAGGATACTAAAAATATAAAAATAAAAAAAAATCACGATAGATTATTAAAAGAGATTGAAAACATGAAATATAATAATAAAAATTTAGCCTTTGTAAAGCATCATTTAAAAGAATATGGAGGTAATATACCTATATGGGCTATAATAGAATTATTCACATTTGGTAATCTATGTAAATTTTATTCTATGTTAAACAATTCTACCCAAAAATCAATTGCTATATCATTTGAAATTAAATCAAAAATTTTATTTGAAAAATGGCTAGAAGAATTGAGAAGATTTAGAAATTTAATTGCACATGATCAAAGATTATATAATTTGAGAATTCAGACACCACCAAAGCACAAATTTTATAATAAATAAAATAGAAATTTTATTCAAAAAATATCTGTATATAGAAAAGGAAAGAATAGGATTCTATAGTAATTGGAAAGATGATTTAATAAATAGATTCTAAAATAAACTTTGTAGCTAACCTATTTAATTATATTTATACAAACATTTTTAGAATTAAATGGGGATGAAAAATCATCCCCAAAATTATCTATATTTCCATTCCTGATAAAAAATCTGTTATGTGTATTACAGGAATTCCTTCATATATACCTATATCAGAATATGTATTTACTATTACAATTTTTTTATATCCAGTTTTAAGATTTAATAAATTACTTATTTCTCTATCATCATTTTCAGGTAATTTATCAGCTACTTGAATGAAAATTAATTCATCATTTTTCTTTGCAACAAAATCAATTTCTTTTTTACCTATTACACCTATAGATACATCATAACCTCTTCTCTTTAATTCAATAAATACTATGTTTTCAAGTCTAGTTCCATAATTTCTATTTTTATTTATCTTAACGGTATATAGACCTGTATCAACTGCATAATACTTAAAATTAGATGAAAGATATTTTCTACCTTGTATGTCATATCTCATTGATTTATAAAATAAAAAAGATTTTTCTAGTATGTCAACATAATTTTGTACAGTATTATTACTAATTTTGATTCCAGATGATACTAAAGTGTTCGCTATCTTATTTATATTTATCAATTGACCTACATTATCTAGTAAGAATAGTATAATTCTTTCAAGTATAGCAACATCTCTAATATTTGATCTATACGATATATCTTTAAGAACTATACTAGAATAAATACCTTGTAAAACATCTTTTTTAATTTCAATATCATTTGATAATACTACGCTAGGAAAAGATCCATATTCAAAATATTCTTTCCATTTTAAATCTATCTTTTCTTTATCATATTTTTTAAATTCCAAAAATTCATTAAAGGAAAGTGTATACATATTTATTTCTATATATCTACCAGCTAAATATGTTGCAAGTTCTCCTGATAATAATTCTGAATTTGAACCAGTTATATATATATCAGAATTATATGAAACTCTTAAACCATTAATAACTTTTTCCCATCCATTTACCTTTTGTATTTCATCAAAAATAAAATAGTATTTAGTATCATTATTAACTCTTGTTTTAATATATTCATAAAGTTTTAAGTAATCTAATATATCTATAAATTCCAATGCTTCAAAATTCATATATATAATATTTTTTTCATCTATACCACTATTTAGAAGTTCTTGTTTTAGTAACTTAAGTAAAAAAGATTTACCACATCTTCTAACTCCTGTAATTACTTTAATATATTCTGTATTAATGTATTTTTTTAATTTATCCATATATATTTTTCTATTAAACACAAACACCACCTCAATTTCATTATACTGAAAAAAAATATAAATTTCAACAAAAATTTCAGTATACTGAAAAAATAAATAAAAAACAAAAAACTTTGTGAAAACATTGACAAATGGGGGGTGCTATAATAGTGATATAAATTAGAAGTGGAGGAAGTTTTATGGGATTTGGAGATTTATTAAAAAAAGGGTTAAGTGCAGTAGGTAAACAATTAAAAGAATCATATAATAATAGTTCTATGGGAGATACAGTATATAGAACTATGATAGAAACACATGAAAAAAATGGTAAATATGCGGAAGCTGAAAAAATAAGAGAAAAATTGAGAAAAAGGGAAGAAGAAAGAAGAAAGAATAAAAATGAAAAAAATGATAGGTAATTAATAAAGTTTTAAAATACATTAAGAGAAAGGATGGGATTTTATGAAATTTTCAATTTCATTACAAGATAGGCAAACAGGTAAAATTACAAATGTTTGGATTGAAGCAAAAAATTTAAGTGAAGCAAAAGCTATTGCAATGAGAGATTACGGGATAGCATATATTGTGAGATAAAAAATATAAAGGAGGAAAATATTATGCCAAAATTTATTTGTTTAAAATGTAATACAAAGATGGGATGCACTAGAGGTAATCCTGGTAGATATGCATGCAGACAAGGTGGATATTGTGAATGGATGGAAATAGAATAATTAGTGAATATAATTTTGAAATTAAATTAAGAACAGATAGAGAAATTACTAAGATTAGAATTATTAAAAGAAAATTGATTGAAAAATAGTTTAAAATTATAAAAAGTACCAAAATAATTTATTGTAATAAATTTGAGGTTCTTTTTTTGTATGTAATAAAGTTATGTACCTATAGTTTGCCTTTAAAAATATCAGATAACATATTATTAATTAAGTAAAAATCAGGATTTTAGTTTTTTATCTTTGTTGACATTAAGTGACTAGGTAAGTAATGTAATTTTCATTTTATCAAAATGATAAAAAAATAACAAATAATAAATAACAATAATAATTAATAAATATCTTGACAAAAAAATAAATCGAGATATATTATTAATAGGAGACATTGATATGGAAGGTGAAAATATGACTGAAGTTAAAGATTTAATTGATGAGAAATTAATTTGTTTAGATTTAGAAGCAAAGAATAAAGAAGAAGTAATTAAGAAAATGGCATGTTTAATTCATGAAGATCATAAACTATGTTGTCTACCAGATTGTGATGAAAATAACGAGGAATGTAATGCAGTTAAAGGATACATAAATTCATTATTTGAAAGAGAAGCATCATTTTCTACAGCAGTTGGTTATTCATTTGCTATTCCACATGGTAAATCATGTTGTGTAGATAAGGCTTGTATAGCTTATTCAAGATTAAAAGAAGAAATACCTTGGGATGAAGAAGAAAAAGTTAAACATATATTTATGATAGGGGTATCAGATAAGAACGCAGGTAATGAGCATTTAGAAATATTAATTAAATTATCAACTTCAATACTTGAAGATGACTTTAGAGAAAAATTAGATAATGCAAAAGAAAAAAGAGAAGTAATTGAGTTATTAGAAAAATATTCAGAAAAAGAAAGATAAAAAGGAAAGGTGATAATTATGAAAATTTTAGGAGTTACAGCATGCCCATCAGGAGTTGCACATACATATATGGCAGCAGAGGCACTAAAAAAAGCAGCACAAGCGAGAGGATATGAAGTCAAGGTTGAAACACAAGGACAAATTGGCATAGAGAACGAAATTACTATGGAAGATGTTAAAGATGCAGATGTTGTTGTATTAACAACTGACATAGGAATAAAAAATACTGAAAGATTCACAGGGAAACCAATTGTAAGAGTAGGAATTAGTGACTTAGTTAAAAAAGCACCAGCATTAGTTGCTAAAATAGAAGAAGCTTTAAAAAATAGAAAATAATAAATAGAGAAAATTTAACAGGGAGAGTATTATTATGAAAGATCTATTAAAGAACATGAAACAACATTTAATGACAGGAGTATCATATATGATTCCTTTCGTTGTAGCTGGAGGGGTATTACTTGCATTAGCTGTAATGATTTCTGGTAAAGCAGCTGTACCTGAAACAGGATTTTTAAAAAGTATGTCTGATATAGGGATAGCTGGTTTAACATTATTTGTTCCAGTACTAGGAGGATTTATAGCATTTTCTATGGTTGATAGACCAGGTATAGCACCAGGTATGATAGCAGCATATTTAGCTAACACAAAAGGTGGAGGATTCTTGGGTGGTATTATTGGTGGTATATTAGCAGGTATAGTTGTATATTACCTAAAGAGAATAAAAGTACCTAAAGTATTATCTTCTGTAATGCCTATCTTTATAATACCGCTAGTAGGAACTTTTGTAGCAGGTATGATAGTTGTTCTATTCATTGGTGAACCAATAGGTGCATTCATGGCTGGATTAACAGGATGGTTACAAGGAATGCAAAATAGTTCTAAAATTATTCTTGGATTAATATTAGGAGCGATGATAGCATTTGATATGGGTGGACCATTGAATAAAGTTGCATTCTTCTTTGCAGCAGCAACAGTATCAACTTCACCAAATATTATGGCAGCAGTTGGGGCAGCAATTTGTACACCACCAATAGGATTAGCTTTAGCAACTTTCTTATTTAAGAATAAGTTTACTGTAGCTGAAAGAGAATCAGGAAAAGCAGCTTTAATTATGGGAAGTGTTGGAATTACAGAAGGAGCAATACCATTTGCAGCAGCAGATCCAATTAGAGTTATTCCATCAATAATGGTAGGAGGAGCAGCAGCTTCTGTAACTTCATTATTATTAAATGCAACAAATAACGCTGCATGGGGTGGCTTAATAGTTTTACCAGTTGTTACAAATAGAATAGGATATATTATAGCAATAATAGTTGGAAGTGTTGTAACAGCAGTTATGGTTTCTTTACTTAAAAAACCAGTATCAGAAGTTGAAGAAAAAAAAGAAGAAAATAACGATAGCATAGAGCTTGACATAACTTTCTAGAATAAATTAATTGAAATAAGGCCTTAGGGCCTTATTTAACATTTATATGAAATTGTTTTATCTTATTTCTTGTAATATTTTCTATATCACTATCGATTATAATACAATTAAAATCAGTTAAAGAAGAAAATATATATTTTCCATCTTGCTCAATTTTTGATTTTTCAGTAATTAAATATCTGTGTTTACTTGAATTTATAATACATTTTTTTGTTAGACCATCATCTTCTTCATATGTAGATACAATACCTGTATCTATATTTATTCCTATGGTACCTATGAATGATTTAGTGATATTGTACTTTTTTATTTGTTCAACCGAAGATAATCCAACAAATCCACCAATTATTTTATTACAATTTCCACCTATACCAATTAGTTTTGCTTTTGTATCAATATTTGTAGAAAATAGATGCATAATATCTATCATGTTTGTAATGATTGTTACATTCATGTTGTTCTTTATTATTTCTTGTGCTAATAAATAATTTATAGAAGATATATCTAAAAATATTAGATCACCTTCCTTTATTTCTTCTAATGCTTTTAATGCAATTTTTTGTTTATTTTCAACATTTTTTGATATTCTTGATGAAATAGTTAAAGTTTCTGCAGAATGCCTGATTTTTATAGCACCACCATAAGTTCTTTTCAGATAGCCAGCTTCTTCTAATTTAGATAAATCTTTTCTGATTAAATCTTTAGAAACTTTAAAATAATCACTTAATTCATTAACTTTTACTTTATTATTTTCATTTATTAACTTAATAATCTTATCCAAACGTTCTTGAACAAACATATTTACACCTTCTTTAGATTTTTATTTATAGTATATATTAAAATAATTATTTTATCAACATTAACAACAAAACAATAAAAAACAATAAAAATATTGACAAAACACGAAATTTGAGGTAATATAATATTGAAAATACAAGACTTGGAGGTATATGAATGAATCAAAGAATTCAAGGTTTAAAGGAAGATTTATTTAAGAATAAAAGAGAAATATCAATAGAAAGAGCTCTACTTTATACAGAAAGTCATAAAGAAACAGAAGGAATGCCTGAAATAATTAGAAGAGCACTTGCAACTAAAAATATATTAGAAAAAATGGAAATATCTATTAGAGAAAATGAAATTATAGCTGGTAATAGAACAATTAAACCAAGAAGTGGTATTATTTCACCTGAAATGGATCCATATTGGATAGATAAGGAAAAGGATACTATACATAATAGACCTCAAGATCAATTTATTTTTACTGAAAATGATAAAAAAATATTTTGTGAAGAACTTTATCCTTATTGGGCAGGAAAATCTTTAAAGGACTCATTAAATGGAATAGTTAGAGAAGAAATTCAAACTGCAGTAAATGAAAAAGTATTTAGTTTGAATCAAACTGATAAAGGTCAAGGACATATTATTCCTGACTTTGAATTAGTATTAAATAATGGTTTTGAAAAGTTAATATCTGAAGTAGAAAAAAAACTTGAAGAAAAACCAGATAATGACTTTTTAAAAGCTTCATTAATTACTTTGAAAGCATCAATATCTCATATTGACAGATATGTTGATTTGATAGATAAATTAATATTAGAAGAAAAAGATGAAAATAGAAGAAAAGAATTAAAATTAATGTTAGAAGTTTCAAAAAATATTTCTAGAAAACCTGCAAATAACTTCATTGAAGCATTGCAATTATTATGGTATACAAGTATTATACTTCAAATGGAATCAAATGCAAGTTCGATTTCATTAGGTAGATTTGATCAATACTTATGGAAATATTATGAAAAAGATATAGCAGAAGGTAAAGACCCAGAATTCTTAAAAGAGTACCTAGAAGCATTCTATATTAAAACTAACGATGTGGTGCTATTAAGAAGTGAAAGTTCAGCTAAATTCTTTGCTGGATTCCCTTCAGGATATACAGCACTTTTAGGTGGGTTAAATATATATGGGCAATCAGCAGTAAATGAACTTTCATATGTTTGTTTAGATGCATATCAAGATATTAGATTACCTCAACCTAATTTTGGTGTAAGGGTAAATGATGTAGAACCTAGAAGATTTATCAAAAAAACATGTGAGACTATTGCCTTAGGAACTGGAATACCTCAATTATTTAATGATGACGTAATTATACCATCATTCTTATCTCGTGGCGTTTCACTTGAAGATGCAAGAGATTATTCTGTAGTAGGTTGTGTTGAATTATCACTTCCAGGTAAACTTTATGGACTACATGATATTGCAATGTTAAATATTATGAAAATAATGGAAAAAGTTCTTTATTCGTTTAGAGATAGAGAAGTTAATTTTGATATCATACTTGAAGAAATAAAAAATAAGATAGCCTATTATGTATCATTAATGGCTGAAGGAAGTAATTTAGTAGACTTAGGTCATAGAAAATATGCACCAGTTCCATTACTTTCAACTTTAATGGATAATTGTATAGAAAATGCTAAAGATATTACAGAAGGTGGGGCTAAGTATAATTTTTCAGGAGTTCAAGGAATAGGTCTTCCTAATTTATCAGATTCATTAATGGCTTTAAAAACTTTTGTTTTTGATGAAAATAAATATACATTTAATGAAGTATTAGATGCAATGATTAATAATTTTGAAGGTGAATACTACCAAGATATGAGATATAACTTTATTAACAATGCAAATAAATTTGGAAATGATATTGATGATGTTGATCAAATAAGTGCTGATATATTAAGATTCTACTGTAAAGAGGTTGAAAAATATACTAATCCAAGAGGAGGAATATTTACTCCAGGTTCTTATACAGTTTCAGCACATATTCCTTTAGGGGAAGTAGTTGGTGCTACTCCTGATGGAAGATATAAAGGTGAACAACTTGCTGATGGAGGATTATCTCCTATGTTTGGAAGAGATATATTTGGTCCAACAGCAGTACTTAAATCATTAAGTAAATTGGATAATGTATTATTAACAAATGGTAGTTTATTAAATGTTAAATTTAGTCCTTCAGCCCTAAAAGATGAAAAAGGAATTAACAATTTTGTAAACTTTATTTATGCTTATATGAAATTAAAATTAACACACATTCAGTTTAATGTTGTTGGAGTAGAAACACTAAAAGAAGCACAAAAAAATCCTGAAAAATATTCTAATTTAGTTGTAAGGGTTGCAGGTTATAGTGCATTCTTCAGTGAATTAAATAAAAAAATACAAGATGATATAATTCATAGAACAGAACATAATCTTTAAGGGAGAAAAAAATGAAAGGTCTAATCTTTAATATACAAAGATTTTCTTTAAATGATGGTGAAGGAATAAGAACTATAGTGTTTTTTAAAGGTTGTCCTTTACTATGCCCTTGGTGTTCTAATCCTGAATCACAAAGTTTTAAAATAGAGAAGATGAAGGATAAAAATAATGAAGGTAAGTATAAAACTGTAGGTAAGTATTACCAAATAGATGAATTACTTAAAGAAGTGTTGAAAGATGAAATATTTTTTAATACATCTGGTGGAGGTGTTACACTTTCAGGTGGTGAGATATTATCTCAAGCTGATTTTGTTGTAGAATTTTTAAAGAAATTAAAAGAAAATGATATAAATACAGCTATAGAAACTTGTGGTTTTGGTAATACTGAACAATTTAAAAAAATTCTTAGGTATACAGATACAGTATTATTTGATTTGAAGATAATGGATAATGAGAAATCAAAGCAAATAATTAGAGGAAATTCAGAATTAATCATTAGAAATTTTGAAGAGGCATGTAAAAATAATTATGTTATTCCAAGAGTTCCATTTATTCCTGGATATACAGATAGTGAAGAAAATTTGGAAAAAATTATAGAAATAATCAAAAAAAATGATAGAGATATAGTACACATACTTCCATATCATAATTATGGTTCATCTAAATATGAATTATTGGATAGAATATATGATTTAGAGAATGTAGAAATACCTTCAAATAAAAGAATGAATGAAGTAAAAAAATATATTGAAAATAAAGGATTAAAAGTAATAATAGGAGGATAATATGCAATATTATTTAGATACAGCAAATATAGAAGACATTAAGAGAATAAATAACATCTACCCTATAATGGGTATAACAACTAATCCTAGTATAATAGCTAAGGAAAAGAGAAATTTTAAAGAAATGATAAAAGAAATACAAGAAGTTCTAGGAAAAGATAAATATATACATATACAATTAGTTGGGGAAACAGCTGAAATAATGATAGAAGAGGCAAAAAAATTAATAGAAACATTTGGTGAAAATATATATCTAAAAATACCAGTAACAGAACAAGGTATTAAGGCTATGAAGGAATTATCAAAAGAAGGGCAAAGAATTACGGCTACAGGAATATTATCACCACAACAAATAGTAATGGCTGCAGAAGCTGGTGCAGAATATATGGCACCATATATAAATAGATCAGATAATATAGGTGAAAGTGGAGTAGAAATAGTAAAAGATGCACAAAAGATATTAGATAATGTAAGAATAAGTGATGAGGAATGTAAGAGAAGATTTAAGAGGGTATTTGAACCAAAGATATTTGGAGCATCATTTAAGAATGTAAGACAGGTACATGAAGTAATGTTAGCTGGAGCAAAATCAGTAACAGTAGGTACAGAAGTATTTGATAGATTAATATATCATCCATATACAGATTGGAGTATGGAAAAGTTCAATGAAGATTGGCAAAAAGTTTATGGAGATAAAAATTTATTAGATTTATTATAAGAATGGAAAGTGGACAATATAAATGTCCACTTTTTTTTAAAATATATAGAAGGTAAACATATTAATTTAGATGAAATTAATTATAAAGAAGAAATAAATGAGCTATTACCACAAAAAATTGCAACGATATAATTTTAATACAAAAAGATTTATGCACCAATAAACTAAAAAGTTTTTGGTGCATTTTATTTAAATATATTTTGATAAAAATTTATTAAATAGGTGGCAAACTCGGGACTTTCTCTGAAGATTAATAAGAAGATAGATGCTCTTGGAGACATCTATTTTTCATATATAAGGAAAAGTAAAAATAAATGTAGTAAAAATAAAATTTTATGATATAATAAAAATAAAAATTTATATAAAATGAAAGGAGTAAAATGGGAAGTAAATTTTTAAGAATATTGTATAATTTTTCACTATTAATTCCTTGGTTATTAATAAATTCTGCTATATCAATATATAATTTAAAATATTTAGAATTTTATATAACATTTTTTTTTCTAATAATAATCATAGGTATCCAGTTTATGATTTATAAGTTTATTAAAAAATTTCAGAAATTTTGGATAGAAATAGATAATTGTGATGGGATTAGTAATAACTATACTTTATTTTTTATTGGTACCTATCTTAGTCCTATCATAGATGTTACTAAATTAATAAATTTTTCCTTTTTTGCGTTTGTTAAATATATCTTTTTTGTATCATTGATACTTTTTATGTTCTTAAAAGATAATTATAATTTTGAAAATATTTTTTTAAAGGTATTAGGATATAAGGTATATAAAGTTAAAGTTAAAGGGATAGATTATATGTTACTTTCTAAAAAAATTATTAGAAATACTAAGACAGTAAAAAATGTTATTAGAGTTTTTGAATATATGTTGATGGAGGAGGAAGAAATTGAAAAATAATACTTTAATATTTGTTTTATTATCAAAAGATAAAAAAAATAAGGTAATAAAATATTTGGAAATGAAGAGAGAAGATTCTTTGATTTTATTAGAAGAATTAAAATCCAATATACATAAATTAGTTGAAAATAAAATAGAATTTGCTATAGATTATAAACCAGAAATAGATGAATCGTTTGTAATTGATAATTATGAATTGGATGCGGATATTAAAGAAATTATTGCAAATCCAATAGGAGTAGAAACTTTATCAATAAATGAAAGTGAATTAAATAGAATAAAAGCAGTATTTATTGTAGAAAAACTTGAAAATGGGAAATATGAAATTATTTTCCAAAAATTTCAAAAATCACAAATATTAAAAAATAGATTTATTAATTTATTTTTTACTCCAGATAATCTTGTAATAGAAAAAAATCCAGGAATAACGATTACTAATTCTGTTGATTGTTATTTCTTGGAAAATAAACTATATTTCAAAAAATATTATATAGCAAATCAAATTTTAGATTTAACAAGATTTTACCGTGAAGCAACAGACAAAGATTTAGATATATTTTTTAATTATTATGAAATTCCTGTTGAAGATACTCAAAAATTTAAATATAATATAAAAAAATGGATGAGACATAAAATTGCGATAATTGTAGATAATAAAATCTTAGAAAAATATGATTTAGAATATATAAAAAATAGAGCAGCTATCTTTGGAATAGATATTGAACTAAAAGAAAATAGAATTATTTTTCCAAAAGAATCAAAAAAACAAAAAGAAATCATAAAATTTTTATTAGATGAAATATATAGAGGATCATTGACAGATGAAATATATGAAACAAATTCTAAAAAAGTGAACAAATAATGAAATTTAAAACTCTCATTACGGAATTATAGTAAAGAGAGTTTTTTGTACAGAGACAAATAAATACTAAAAAAAGTGCAATTTTTACACACAAAAAAATAATTGAGGTATAATATAAATGAATGAAATAATTAGAATATACGGAGGATATTTTCATGAGAGCAAGTAGAATGATGTTTTTTTCAGATTTAATTGAAAAAAATAAACGTATTTTTAAAGTGCCAGTTTATCAAAGAAATTATGATTGGACGAATATACAATGTGAAAAACTATATTATGACATAATAGAAGCTTTTAAAAAAGATAAATTTCATTTTACAGGAACAGTTGTTTATATTGATGATATAAATGGTGGAAGTGGATTAAATGAAGTTTTAATCATCGACGGACAACAAAGAATTACAACAATGTATATATTACTTAAAGCACTGTTAGATTCATCTATAGATAAAAATAATGTAAGAATTGAAAATGAACTTAAAGAAGTAATGTATAATAGAAATTGTGAAGAAAAATATAAGGTAAAATTAAAACCAGTAAAAACTGATGATGCACAATTAATAAATCTAGTAAATAACAAAATAGATGAAATGGATAGAAATTCAAACATATACAAAAACTATATCTTATTTAAAAATTTAATCGAAAAAACAATATCCTTTAATATAGAATTATCTGATATATTATATGGTATAAAAAAAATAGAGATAGTTGAAATTGTTTTAGATAAATTACAAGGTGATGAACCACAAAAAATTTTTGAATCAATTAATTCAACAGGGCTTGAATTAAGTCTTGGAGATTTAATTAGGAACTACTTGTTAATGGAAGAAAGTAATCAAGATGAATTGTATAGTAATTACTGGATTCCAATAGAAAAAAATGTTGGATATAGTAAATTAGGGGATTTTTTTATAAACTATATTAATTCAGAAGTTACAAAAACAGTAAATTTGAAGAATGCATATAATATTTTTAAAGAAAATTGTGAGGATAAGAATTTAACTCATAAAGAAGTATTAGAAAATTTAAAAAGAAAATCTAAATGTTATGGTGCATTTATAGGTGAAAATGAATATTATACTGAAAAATTAAGAAGTAAATTACAAGCATTTTTCAATATAAAACAAACTACAGTTTTACCATTAATATTTAAATTATTTGATGATTATGAAAATAATAATATAACAGAAAATATATTGTGTGATGTGCTTGACTATTTATTCACATATATTTTACGTATGATTACTTGTGAAAAATCTAAAAATTTAAATAAATTTGTTAAATCAGCTTATCAAAGGGCACTTAAAAATAACTATGAAGATTATTATATAAAAATAGTAAGTTTGTTAAACAATACAAAATCTAATGATAGAATACCAACTGATGAAGAATTTAAAAATGCATTAATCACAAAACCAATATACGCCAAACCTATATGTAAATATTTGCTTTCTATTATAGAAAATACATCTAAAGAGAAGATAAATGTATCAGATTTAACTATTGAGCACATATTACCTCAAAAAGAAGATTCTGTAATATGGAAAAAAGAAATAGGAGAAGACTATACTAGAGTTTATGAACATTATTTACATACTTTAGGAAATTTAACTATAACGGGTCATAATAGTGAACTTGGAACAAAATCATTTTTTGAAAAGAAAAAGATAATAGAAGAAAAATCTAAAGCGAATATATTAAATAAAGATGTACTTTCAGTTGATAAATGGAATGAAGAAAGCATTTTAAATAGAGCAAAAAAATTATCAGATAAAATACTAGAGAAATTTCCTCTGGTTAATGTAGATTATGAAATAAAAGATGAAAATGAACTTATAATAAATATTTTAGATGATTATGATTTTTCATATCAAAAACCAGAAGGATTTTCTTTCTTAGGAGAATTTATAAAAGCAAAAACTTGGGTTGAAGTTTTAGCTAATTTTATAGAATTATGTTATGAATTAGATGAGCAGTCTATAACTAAATTTGCAAGACTTAAATATCAAAATATAAATATTTCTAATGATGAAAGAGATTTTATTAAGCCAAGACAAATTGGTAATAGTGGAATTTTTTATGAAACTAATCGTTCTTCAAATGATATTGTTCTAATGATAAGAGAAATAATAAAAAAATTAGATGTAGATTTTGAAGAATTTGACATATATATTTTAAATTCATTTGATAAAAATAATCAAAATACTTGGGATTCTGAAAAAATAAAAGTAGGACAGTTATTTTTCAATTTTATAGATGACTTAATTCAAAAAAATAAGATAATAAAAGAAGAGATTGAAAACTTAAAAACCAAAGAATACTCGAATAATTTATTTACAAAGACATACTATCCTATAATCTCAAATAAGCATGAAAGAAGATATAGAAAAAATAAACTTCAATTTAATTCAGAAGAAATATATATTACAACTGAGTTTTATGAAGAAGATAGAGAAAAAATAATTGAGTGGTATTTGAGTCATATTTAATAAGATAATTATTTGATTTTGTAATAAATAATTATTTTTGTAAATAGTAGTTAGTGTATATATATGAATATTGAAATATAAAAATATAGTTTACAAAAATTCATATTAGATATATACTTATATATATATTTATTTAAATTAACTAAATTAAAATATAGTTGAAAGGTGAAAATGGATAATAAAATAACTTATGTAAGTCTATTTAGTAGTGCAGGAGTAGGATGCTACGGTTTTAAAGAAAATGGTTTTGAATGTGTAGCAACCTGTGAATTAATAGAATCTAGAATTAATATACAAAAATATAATGAAAAATGTAAATACGAATCAGGATATATTTTAGGAGATGTGTCAGATGAAAGTATAAGAAATAAACTTTTTAAAGAAATAGATTTTTGGAAGATAAATGAAGGAATAAAAGGTATAGATGTTGTTATAGCAACACCTCCATGTCAGGGGATGTCTACTGCAAATTATAAAAAAAATGATGAAAAACATAGAAATAGTTTGGTTGTAGAAGCAATTAAAATTATTAATGAAATAAAACCTAAAGTATTTGTTTTTGAAAACGTTAGATCATTTATGAAAACATTATGTACAGATATAGATGGTGAAGATAAAATTATAGAAGAAGCAATTTTTAATAATTTATCTGATAA
>NZ_LOHX01000003.1 GCF_001559775.1 Streptobacillus felis
AGGATTAGAAGAAAGTAAACTAAAAGGAATACTTGAAGCATTAAGTAAAGATAAATTAGATGTAATACTTTCAAATCCTAATGGAATAACACTAGATGGTGCAAGTTTTTTAAATATACATAATATGGCTTTAACAACATCAAAACCAATAATAGAAAATGAAGAAATAAAAGGATATAACAAACCTAAAGGAAACATCAAAAGCTTAAAAGAACTAAATACAGATGAGAATTTAGAGATAATAGCAAGTACCTTTAAATCAGAAGGAGATATAAAGGCAAAAGAATTAAAAGTAACAACATATGCAGGAGAAGAAGGCATAAAGCTAAGTGCAGATATCATAGGTTCTATACATGGAGATGTAGTAAAAATAGTAGCAACAAAATCAGGTATAGGAGTTAAAAGTATAACTTCAAAAGATTTAACATTAGAATCAAAGACACAAGCTAAAATAGAGGAAATAAAGACAGATAATCTAAATGTTAAGGTAGAAGGAGATTTTACAAATAGAGATAAAATAATATCAAATGAAAGTATTAATATATCAGCTAAAAACATAATAAATGATG
>NZ_LOHX01000004.1 GCF_001559775.1 Streptobacillus felis
TTTTTAATTACATTTTTTTCATATGCAAACATAACAGTAGATGGAAAAACTAATGTATATGTAGAAAAGAGTAATAGTGGTGTAGACATCATAAATATTTCAACTCCAAGTCCTAAAGGTGTAAGTCATTCAACCTTTAAAGAATTTAATGTAAGTGAAAAAGGTGCTGTAATAAATAATGCAAAAAATATTGCAAGGAGTAGAATTGCAGGACTAATAAATGGTAATAATAATATTAAAGATACAAGAGCAAAACTTGCCCTTCTAGATGTAACAGGATTAGAAGAAAGTAAACTAAAAGGAATACTTGAAGCATTAAGTAAAGATAAATTAGATGTAATACTTTCAAATCCTAATGGAATAACACTAGATGGTGCAAGTTTTTTAAATATACATAATATGGCTTTAACAACATCAAAACCAATAATAGAAAATGAAGAAATAAAAGGATATAACTGTAGTGGTATAATAAATTTGTAACAGTAGAGTAAAGTGGTGTATAATATAATTAAGGAAAAAGGAGAAAAAATTATGATACAAAAACACTCAGAAGAATTAAAAAACAAACTTATTAAACTA
>NZ_LOHX01000005.1 GCF_001559775.1 Streptobacillus felis
ATGGCAAAACAAAAGTTTGAAAGAAGTAAACCACACGTAAACGTTGGAACAATAGGACACGTAGATCATGGTAAAACAACAACAACAGCAGCTATCTCAAAAGTATTAGCATCAAAAGGGTTAGCACAAAAAGTTGATTTTGAAAACATTGACCAAGCACCAGAAGAAAGAGAAAGAGGAATTACAATAAACACAGCTCACATTGAGTACGAATCAGAAACAAGACACTACGCACACGTAGACTGTCCAGGCCATGCTGACTATGTTAAAAACATGATTACAGGGGCAGCACAAATGGATGGAGCAATCTTAGTAGTATCAGCAGCAGATGGTCCAATGCCACAAACAAGAGAACATATCTTACTTGCAAGACAAGTTGGAGTTCCTTACATAGTAGTATACTTAAATAAAGTAGACATGGTAGAAGAAGAAGAATTATTAGAATTAGTAGAAATGGAAGTAAGAGAATTATTATCTGAATATGGATTCCCTGGGGATGACATACCAGTAGTAAGAGGATCATCACTTGGAGCATTAAATGGAGAAGCGAAATGGGAAGACCAAATAGTAGAATTAATTAACCAAGTAGATACATACATACCAACACCAGAAAGACCAGTTGACCAACCATTCCTAATGCCTATAGAAGATGTTATGACAATTACAGGAAGAGGAACAGTAGTAACAGGAAGAGTAGAAAGAGGAACAGTAAAAGTAGGAGAAGAAGTAGAAATAGTAGGGATAAAAGATACAGCTAAATCTACAGTAACAGGAATAGAAATGTTCAGAAAATTATTAGATTCAGGGGAAGCTGGAGATAATATAGGAGCATTATTAAGAGGAATTAAGAAAGAAGAAGTAGAAAGAGGACAAGTATTAGCAAAACCAGGTTCAATTAAACCACATACTAAGTTCAGAGGAGAAATCTACGTATTAACAAAAGAAGAAGGTGGAAGACATACACCATTCTTTACAGGATATAAACCACAATTCTACTTTAGAACAACTGATATAACAGGAGAAGTAAACTTACCAGAAGGAGTAGAAATGGTAATGCCTGGAGATAACATTTCAGTATCAGTAGAATTAATTCACCCAATCGCGATTGAAACAGGATTAAGATTCTCAATCAGAGAAGGTGGAAGAACAGTAGCATCAGGAGTAGTTGCTGAAATA
>NZ_LOHX01000006.1 GCF_001559775.1 Streptobacillus felis
AGATTATTGTTTTGATAATGGAGAAATAAAGTTAGAAGAAGGTAAGTATTTAATGAATTATTAAGGTAAAGAACATGAGAATATGTACCAATAAACAGGATACGGAAACGTAAAAAGTTTGTAGGTACATTTTTTCGATAAAATTAAAGAAGTATTACCTTGACAAAATCATAAAAAAATGATAGCATTAGTTAATTAAATAACACCTAGGAGGACTTCAACATGAAATATACATTAAAACTAACTTTTCTAATATTTTTAATTACATTTTTTTCATATGCAAACATAACAGTAGATGGAAAAACTAATGTATATGTAGAAAAGAGTAATAGTGGTGTAGACATCATAAATATTTCAACTCCAAGTCCTAAAGGTGTAAGTCATTCAACCTTTAAAGAATTTAATGTAAGTGAAAAAGGTGC
>NZ_LOHX01000007.1 GCF_001559775.1 Streptobacillus felis
TTTCTAATTCTTTTCATATTTATTTTAATATTAATTTTAGGTATCCTACAGCTATAATGAATACTAGCTCCGAGTGGGTTAAAATGGGACATTTTCAGTAAATAAATAGGACATTTTCAGTAAATAAATAGGACATTTTCAGTAAATAAATAGGACATTTTCAGTAAATAAATAGGAAATGTCTTGAAAATACACTTAGTTTTATGCTATAATTAAATTGAGGAGATA
>NZ_LOHX01000008.1 GCF_001559775.1 Streptobacillus felis
AAGAGAGTTAGGGATACATACAGAGGGAAGAATAAAAAAAGATGGCAAGTTACTTGGAGCAACAGCTGGTAATATATATTCAGAATATGTATTAAATGGTAGTGAAGAGATAACTAACTTAGAAAAAGATAATCTTTTAGATATTCCTAGAGATGCTAAGGTTGTTAGTGATAAGCTAATCAATTCATCTATGCTATCCAATCATTATTTAGAGATAATAAATGAAAGAAATAATAAAAAACTAGAAGTATATACAAAAACAGAAGAATTTCAATTATTAAAAAAAGTAGGTCTAGTAACATTACATACAGTTTCAATTGTAGGAGACGTAGCTGTAATTGTAGGTACTGGTGGAATAAGCATACCTGTTGGAGCTATTACTATATTAGATAGTGTAGATGAGATAGATAGGATAATAAGAGGCTGTGAATGTGATGACTGTAAGACAACATTAAATAAAATAGTTGGAGATAAATCTTACTATTTTGTTAAAGGAACGGCAACTGTTATAGGAGTAGTTCAAACAGCAAAACTTGCAAAAAATGTTGTAAAGAGTTTATCAAAAACTGATGATGCGATAAAAACATTAGATAAGTTAGATGATGGTTTAAAGATAGTGTCAAAAAGTGATGATACTTTAAACTCGATATCAAAAACTGAAAAATCAATAAAAGTTATAGATAGAACCAAACCATCAAACATAGGAGATATATTATCTGTTACAAAATCGGATGATGTTATTATACCTAAAAATAGAATTAAAGGTTCAGTTGTGACAGAAAAAGGATATAAGGTATCTTATGATACAAAAAAATTTAGTACACAAATAGATGATATAATAAGAAATGGAGATTCAACTGGTAAGAAAACAGAAAAAATAATAAATGATATATTCAAGAGTACTCCAGATTTAGAAGTGCTTGATGGTAAATATGGAAGTAATAATGGAATAGATCATTTAGTATATAATAAAAAGACTAAGGAACTTTGGGTAATAGATAGTAAGCAAATATCAAATTTAAAGAATTATGAATCAGGGTCTATGACACTTTTAGAAAAAGGTATAGATAAAACTAGACAATTATCTGAAAATTGGATAAAATCTGTTGCTAATAAATTGCCTGAAAGAGAAAAAGAGTTATTAATTAAAATTATAGATGAAAAAAAATATAGAACAGCTGTAATTGGAATAAATAAAAAGACAGGTGAAATAATATTTGTTCCTTTAAAGGTAGAGAATAAAATTAAATAGAGGTGTAAAATGTTAGTAACTAAAAAAATTAAAGAAGAAAGAATAGAACTTATTAACTCTAATATTAGTGTTGCATTAAGAGCAACTGAAAGAAGATTAAAATACATAAAAGAAAAACAAGGGAATCCTTTGGCATGTTTTAGTGGATTAGGCGATTTATACATCTTTAGAGCTTCAAAAAATTTACTTTTTGAAAAAGAACTTGAAAAATTTAAACAAGACATGTATATATATGGGAAATTATGTATAATGGGTAGTGGTTCAAGATGTATAATTGGTAGTAGTGGATTTATAGAATTTTGTGAAAGTATTATGTCTAATAATAGAGAACTATTAAATTTTTATATAAAAAATATTGATTTAGTAGGA
>NZ_LOHX01000009.1 GCF_001559775.1 Streptobacillus felis
ACCAATAGAAGGGTACTAAAATTTAATTCTAGATTACCATATGGACATATTTCAACAATTGATGAACATAATTGTGACATATTAAAGAAACAACCTGTAGTTTGTAATAAGTGCCCTAGATTTCATAAAAATAATTGTACCCATGATTTTGTTGTTTATAATTCTATTAAGGCTAATGAAATATATTTAGAAGGTAAAAAGAAAAAAAGTACACCAAAAAGAGATAAATTTCTTAAATTAGTTGAAAAATATATAAAAAGAGGTCAACCAATATCTCATATATCAGTTAATATATATAGGAAATATGGCGAAACTATTAATAGAAAAACAATTTATGATTGGTCTAGATTAGGATTACTTAAATATAATAAAAGGAAAAGAATACAGTGATTTTTTAGAATATGTTAAAGAAAATCCAGATGTAACAATAACAGAAATAGATTTAGTAGAAGGATGTAAAGGTCCTGATTGTTCATCTTTTTTACTTACTATGCTAATACCTTCAAAGCAATTTCTATTTGCATTTAAAATAGAAAACAAGCAAGCACAAAGTGTTATAAAGATTTTTGATATGATAGAGAAAAAAATTGGATATAAAATGTTTAGAAAGTTATTTGGTATAATGTTGGCAGATCAAGGTAATGAGTTTTTAAAATTTAAAGAAATAACAAAAAGTATATTTAATTCATATTCACAAAGATGCAAAATATTTTACTGTGATACAGCAAGTCCACAACAAAAACCAAACATAGAAAATATACACACTATACTTAGGAGATATATACCAAAAGGAAGAAATATAAATGATTATGAACAA
>NZ_LOHX01000010.1 GCF_001559775.1 Streptobacillus felis
GTTAAAATCTTTACACCATTTTGCAATAGTTACTTTTGATACTCCATATTCTTCTGATAGGCTATTATATGTTCTTCCTTCTTGTAGATGTAGTTTAATAAGTTTGTTTTTTAATTCTTCTGAGTGTTTTTGTATCATAATTTTTTCTCCTTTTTCCTTAATTATATTATACACCACTTTACTCTACTGTTACAAATTTATTATACCACTACACTCCTAAGTAGTCATCAGAATATTTTGAATACATTGCTTCTTTATTCTTATTCTTTATTTCTTCTATTCTTTCCTTACTTAAGATTTCACTCCCATTTAGATTGTAAAAAATTCCAGCTTTTCCTGCTCTTTCCTTATTGTATTTTACATCTCCCCAATCTTTCCATACTCTCCAATCAAATTCAGTAGGGTCTATTACTACTACTTCATCATAAAAGGCTGAAAGAGCATTTATCTTTGCTTCATCTGTACTTGATAATATACCTGCATTATATGACCTATATGTTTCTTTTAATTTTGTTTTCCATCCTT
>NZ_LOHX01000011.1 GCF_001559775.1 Streptobacillus felis
TGACTCTAAAGAGTCTTGTGAATTTAAAAAACTCTTACCTCTCAATTTTAGCAAATCAAATGGAAAAAAAACTGTTCAATTTAAACATTAAGTTCTAGAACATAACTTCAAAAAATGAAAAAAAATTTTACATTCAAAATTGATTTTTTAGAAAAAATATTTTAAATGAAAATAAAAAAAGGAGTAATGCGACACACACAAAAAATTTAAAAAACATTAAAATAATTTGTTACATAAAAAGCTATCTG
>NZ_LOHX01000012.1 GCF_001559775.1 Streptobacillus felis
TTTCAGTATCAGTAGAATTAATTCACCCAATCGCGATTGAAACAGGATTAAGATTCTCAATCAGAGAAGGTGGAAGAACAGTAGCATCAGGAGTAGTTGCTGAAATAGCTGAATAATAAAACAATTAACTTAACTGTAAAATAATAAATAAATTGAGGAGGAATTATTTTGGATAATAAAAATAAAAGAATTTATCTTCAATCTTACGATAACAAGTTATTAGATCAAACTTCTGCTAAAATAGTAGAAGTGGTAAAGAAAAATGGTGCTAAAATTGCGGGACCAATGCCTTTACCAACTAAAACTAAAAAATATACAGTTTTAAGATCAGTACATGTTAATAAAGATTCAAGAGAACAATTTGAAATGAGAATACATAGAAGATTCATTGAAATCAAGGAATCAAACAATGATATTTTAACAGCTTTAAGCTCAATAAGCTTACCAGCAGGTGTTTCAATAGAAATAAAGCAATAGTGCTTTGATACAAGTTGGTAGAGCTTCGAGCTCTATCAACCAATATATTAAGGAGGAAAGAAATGATATTAGGTAAAAAAATTGGAATGACACAAATTTTTGAAAACGAAAAATTAATACCAGTTACAGTAATTGAAGCTGGACCAAACTTTGTTGTTCAAACTAAAACAGTAGAAAAAGAAGGTTACACTTCAATAACTTTAGCTTATGATGAAAAAAGAGAAAAATTAGTTAACAAACCAGAAATGGGTGTTTTCAAAAAAGCCGGAATCACAGCTAAAAAATTCTTAAAAGAGTTTAAAGTAGAATCAAGTGAAGAATTTGCTTTAGGTCAAGAATTAAAAGTTGATGTATTAGAAGGTATTGAATTCGTTGATATTCAAGGAATCTCAAAAGGTAAAGGAACTGCAGGGGTTATGAAAAGACATAACTTCGGTGGAAACAGAGCTACACACGGGGTTTCAAGAAACCACAGACTTGGAGGGTCAAATGCAGGTGGAGCTGCATCTAACTCAAATGTACCAAAAGGTAAAAAGATGGCTGGAAGATTAGGAAATGAAAATGTAACAGTTCAAAATCTAAAAGTAATCAAATTCGATGTTGAAAATAACTTATTATTAGTTAAAGGTGCAGTACCAGGTCCTAAAAATGGTTATTTAGTTATCAAGAAATCAGTAAAAAAATACTAATATAGAGAGAGGAGGCAAAGATGTCAGATTTTAATTTAAAAGTATATAATTTAAATGGTGAAGAAAAAGGAGTAGCTACTATAAGTGGTGAAATCTTTGGATTAGAACCTAATAAATATGTAATGCATGAAGTATTAACAGCAGAACTTGCAGCATCACGTGCAGGAACTGCATCAACAAAAACTAGAGGAGAAGTATCTGGAGGAGGAAGAAAACCTTTCAGACAAAAAGGAACAGGACGTGCTAGACAAGGATCAACAAGAGCACCTCATATGGTAGGTGGAGGAGTTGTTCACGGACCTAAACCAAGAAATTATGAGAAAAAAGTTAACAAAAAAGTTAGAAAGTTAGCTTTAAAATCAGCATTAGCTGTTAGAATCCAAAATGGAGATGTAATTGTATTAGAAGACTACATGTTAGATGCTCCTAAAACAAAAACATTTGTTAATTTTACAGAAAAAGTTAATATGGTAGAAGACAAAAAATTATTTATAGTTAACGATTATTTAGAAGATGCTGATTGGAACTTATACTTATCAGTTAGAAATATCGAAAAAACTGAAATATTAGACCCAAGAGAGTTATCAGTATATGCTTTATTAAAATACAATAAAGTAGTTATTACTAAAGAAGCTCTTGCAACTATCGAGGAGGTGCTTGGATAATGACAATTTTTGACGTAATCAAAAAACCTGTTTTAAATACAGAAAAAGCAAGAATTTTATTGAATTCAAATGAATATGTATTTATAGTAGATAGAAGAGCTAATAAATTACAAATTAAAGAAGCAGTAGAGAAATTATTCAATGTTAAAGTTGCAAATGTTAACACTATTAACATGAAACCAACTACGGCTAGAGCAAGAATGACTGTTTACAAAACACCGGCATACAAAAAAGCCATTGTTAAATTAGTAGATGGAGATTCAATAAAAGCTTATGATATTTAGTAAATAGGGGAAAGAGATTAGGGAACTAATCCTTTTCCTATTTTTATATAAAAACTACTGGAGGAATTATGGAATTTAAAAATAAGACTTGTATTGTTACAGGTGGTGCTAATGGTATAGGGCTTGAAACTGTAAAAGGTATGGTTGCAGGTGGTGCAAAAGTAATAATACTAGATATAAATGAAGAAGCAGCTAAAAGTGCTATAAATGAATTAGGTGAAGATAGAGTATTCTTTCATTATTTAGACTTATCAAATCAAGAAAGTATAAGAAGTGTTTTTGCAGAACTTATACAAAAATACAATAAAATTGATGTATTAGTAAACTGTGCTGGAATTATTAGTACTAAGAGATTTGATGATTTAGATGATGCAGAATTTAATAAAGTAGTAAGTATAAACTTAAATGCAAACTTTACAACTATTTCAGCTATATTTGAACATTTTAAATCAAATGGTGGAGGAAGAATTGTAAATGTTTCATCTGTTGCTGCAAAGCTTGGCGGAGGTCTTTTAGGGACTGCAGCATATGCATCTTCAAAAGCAGGATTAAATGGTTTAACTAAGGCAGTAGCTAAAGAAGGTGGAAAATATGGAATAGCATGTAACTGTGTTTGTCCTTCATACACTGAAACTGAAATGACTAATGCATTAAAAGAGGATAAAGAGAAAGAAAGTAAGGTTATTTCTATGATACCTTTAGGTAGAAAAGCACAAGCAAGAGAAATTGCACAAATGATACTATTTTTTGCATCTGATCTTGCAAGTTTTGTAACAGGAGAAATAGGAGATGTAGATGGAGGTATTACATTAGATGGCTGATAAAAATTTAGATACAATATTCGGTAAATATTTTTCAAAAATACCTGGAAATATGATAGTAGTTCCTTTAATTATTGGAACTTTAATAAATAGTTTTTTCCCACAAGTTTTACAAATTGGGTCATTCACTACAGCTATAGTTAAAGGTGTAGGTCCACTAGTTGGTGCATTCTTACTATTTTTAGGGGGAACTATTTCTTTAAAGTCTACTCCTAAATCTATAGTTAGAGGATTTGTAATTATTACTACTAAGGTTTTAGTTGCAGTAGCATTAGGATTAGTAGTAGCAAAAGTATTTAATAATAACTTTTTAGGTTTAAGTGCAGTTGCTGTTATAGGTGCAATATCTGTTGCAAATAATGCACTGTTTGCAGGAATTACATCAGTCTATGGAGATGAAATTGAAAGAGGAGCAGTTGCTATTACATCTTTAAGTGTAGGACCAACTGTTACTATGATAGCTTTAACTTCAGCAGGACTTGCAAGTATTTCCCCACTTGCTATTTTAGGGTCTATAGTACCTTTAATTTTAGGTATAATACTTTCAAATTATTCACCTTTCCTTAAGCAGTTATTTACTAAAGGATTAGGTGCAACTACAGTACTTGTTGGTTTTGCTCTAGGTGCAAATATGAGTTTATCTCAAATATTTAAAGGAGGATTACCAGGTATCTTATTAGGGTTAATAGCTGTGTTTGTAGTTGGTATTATTACAGTTATTATGGATAAATTAACTGGAGGTAGTGGTATAGCTGGGGCATCAATTTCATCAGTTGCAGCTAGTGCAATCGCCAATCCAGAGGCTCTAGCAAAAGCAGATCCTAATCTTGCAATATTCCAAGATGCAGCTACGGCACAAATTGCTGCAGCAGTTATAATTACAGCATTATTAACACCTGTATTTACCTCACTAGTTAAAAAATATAACGAGAAAAAAGGATAATGAATGGATAAAATATTAAAAATAAATGAAGTAATTAATAATATAGTTTGGGGTTGGCCTAGTTTAGTATTATTAGTTGGTATTGGAATAGTATTGACTTTAAGATTAAGAATGATACAAATTTCAAAAATAAAATTAATATTATCAAATACCTTACTTAAAATATTTACAAAAGATACCACTTTAAAAGGTGAAATTACAGCATTCCAATCTGTTGCTACAGCCCTTGCAGCAACAGTTGGTACAGGAAATATTTCTGGAGTAGCTATAGCAATTTCAACAGGAGGACCAGGATCTATATTTTGGATGTGGATATCAGCATTATTTGGAATGGCAACAAAATTTTCAGAAGTGGTACTTGCTATAGTTTATAGAGAAAGAAAGCAAGAAGGTGGATATAATGGTGGACCTATGTACTATATTAAAAATGGACTTAAATTACCATTACTTGCAAAGATATTTGCACTTTTTACAGTACTTGCATCTTTCGGTATAGGTAATATGACTCAGTCTAATTCAATTTCTAATGCAATAAGGGCAAATTTTAATGTAGACGTTAAAATAACGAGTATATTAATTACAATTATAGCTGCTATAGTATTATTGGGAGGAATAGAAAGAATATCTAAGGTTAGTGAAACTTTAGTTCCAATTATGGCTTTTTTCTATATTATAGGTTCCCTTATAGTTATAGTGTTAAATATTAGTGAAATACCTAATGCTTTTTATAAAATATTTTCTATGGCTTTTAGTAAACAAGCTGCAATAGGTGGATTTGCAGGTGTGACCTTTAAACAAATAATTAGACAAGGAGTAGCTAGAGGTGTATTTACAAATGAAGCAGGACTAGGATCTGCTCCTATAGCACATGCATCTGCAAAAACTGATCATCCTGTATTACAAGGTATGTGGGGGGTATTTGAAGTATTTATGGATACTATGGTAATTTGTACTCTTACAGCTTTAGTGATTTTAGTTACTAACACTTGGAATAGTGGTCTTAGTGGTTCTGAACTTACATCATATGCATTTAATCAAGGATTTAATGGAGGTGGATATATAGTTGCTATAGGACTTACTCTATTTGCATTTTCTACAATTCTAGGTTGGTCTTTTTATGGAGAAAAAGCATTGATATTTCTATTAGGTGAAAAATATGTCTATTTTTATAGGATGATATACATACCAATAATATTTATTGGAGGTATAGGAGGGTTAAAAGAAGTTTGGGCTATAACAGATACATTAAATGGTCTTATGGCTATACCAAACTTAATAGCAGTATTTATGTTACAAAATGTAGTAATTAAAATGGTTAAACATTATTTTAAAAACCCAGAAAAAGTAATATATTTAGAAGATTATGAAGACATAATTAGTGAATAAAAATATACTCTAAATAAAGGTTATAAAAATAACTTTAAAAGTAAAAAATAAATATTGACAATAATAAAAAAATGTACTAGAATCATATTAATAAATAAAACTGAAAGGAAGGATTTATGGAGAAAATATCAAACATAAAAAGATATTTAAAAAGAAAAATTAGTGTTACAAATGCTTTACTTGTAACTTTTCTGATTACAGGAACTTTTTCTACTGCTGGAACAATAGCAGAGGCACAAAATCAAATTAATACAGATAATAAAGTAGTTGCAGGGACTTATGAAGGAGAAAATAACTATAATTTTGTTACAACAAAAAATGATACTATATTAGAGGGAGATATTACTTTTAACATCAAAGAAACTGGAAATGAAGCATTTTTGTCTTTAAATGGGACAGGAGTAACAGGTGATAAAGTTACAATTAATATTACACCTAATACAGGGGTTCAACATTCAAGACCTAAGGGTGTAATAATTAGAGGAAATGCAAATGCTGAAATAAAAGAATTAATTTCAAATGTAACTTTAGCTTCTGAAACAAAAAATTCACCTTCAAATGGTCCAGATTCAAATGCTTCTTATGGTGTTGCAGTTGGATATAATTTTGGTGGTGGAACATCAAGTGATACTTCAAAATTAACAGTAGATAAGATGACTGTTAATGTAACTAATACAGCAGATACAATAATGGCAAAAAGAACAGCATCAAGAAGTTTTTGGGGTATTAATATAACAGCAGAAGTAGATTTTGGACATCAATTATCAGGATTAAAAGTATATAGAAAAGATGGTGCAAAAGCAGAATTTATTGCAAATGATAAAGTAGATATTACAGTAACAGACTCATCTACAGCAAAAGTTGGAGATTACTTAGTAGGTGTTTTTATTTCAGGTAATGAAACAAAAGCAGAATTTAATGGAGAAACTAATATTACTTTAGTAGGAGATGGAGTAAATTCTGCAGCTATTAAAATAGGAAAACCATTTGATGGAACTATAACATCAGAAGGTCCAAGAGTAACTGTAAATGGAAAATTAAATGTTGATACAACTGCTAATACATTATCGGGTGCAGTTAGATTATTTGGTGATAAATCTAAGCTTGAAGTTACTGGTGAAGAAGAATCTGTAATAAATTCAGGTAATTCTGCTATAGTATATGATACTCAGGATTATATTACTAAATTTAAAACTAATTTAGGTATAAATGGAGAAACTTCACGTAATATTAATGGTAATGATCAAGTAGTTAAATTAAATAATACAGTTTTAAAAACTACAAGTAATGATGCTTCTTTAATTAAAGTAAGAGCTGAAAGAGTAAGAGATATTACTGCGGGAGAAGCAAGTAGAATGTCAGGAGGTCAATTAAACTCAGGAGAATTCTCAAATAATAATGCAATTTTTGAATTATCTGGAGATAAATCAGTTGCTAAAGCTGCAAGTGATGGTTGGTTAATTGAAGTTAAAGGAACTAAAACAATTTCATCTTCATTAACTGCAAATATTAAAGATTCAGCTGTTATTGAAGGATTAACTGATAAGAAGTTTTCTTCAAAATTAGATATTAATTTAGAAAATGAAGGTAAATGGATACTTGCTAATAAAGGTTCTGAAAATAAAGCAACATTTAATAATTTAAATATTACTAATGGTATATTAGATGCAACTAATGCTGATTTTGTATTAAAAGCAACTACAAATGGTGTAGAAGAAAACGGAACTGTTACAAATGCAGGAAAGATAACAATAGATAATGATAGATACACTGATAAATTACTATTAAATGGTAATTATACAGGAAATAATGGTAAATTATTAGTAAATACGTTATGGAATGAAACTAGTGGTAAAAATGGAGAAAATTCAGAATCTGATTTATTTGAAATAACAGGTGAAGTTAGTGGAACAACTAAAGTAATTACTGTTGCTAAAGATAAAACAGAAAATAAAATAGATGGAACAGTAGATGGAGAAGAAGGAAATAGAAGTGCTATAGTTGTTAAAACACCTAAAGCAACATCTGCAAATGCATTTATTGGAACAGCTGTCACTGAAAATGATGCTGAATTAGAATTAGTTTCAGAAATACAAGATGAACATAGAGTATTCTTCTGGGAAATTACTAAATCAGGTCCAGACATATTCTTAATAGGACCTAAGGCAAATATGGATCAAGCACATCATGTATTTGGTCGTTTAAATGAAAGACGTATACAAAATACTTTATTTAATATAGGTAAAAATACTGAAAAAGGAATGCCATGGGCTAAACTTTATGGTGGAGAATTCATATATGATAATTCTAATAAAACACGTTACATGGATGGAACAATAGGAATAAATATAGGTGTAGATCATTATTTTGATAAAAATAAAGAAAATTTAACAGGTATTTATTTTGGTTACTCAAATTCATTTAAAAATGTTGTAAATAATAGAACAAGTGCATATAGAGGTACTGTGCATACAGATATGGTTTCGTTAGGTTTAACAAATACATATACTAGAGATAAATTTTATGCAGATGCTGTATTACAATTATCAGGTCTTGAAAATAGATATGTATTAAAAAATGGAGATAAATATAATAATTTTGGTGTGATATTAACTGGATCACTTGAACTTGGTAGCCCGTTATACTTTGTAAATAATAAAGAAAAGGATGAAAAGTATATAGTTGAACCTCAAGCACAAGTTATTTATCAATTTTCAGCTAATACACCAATAGCAGAGAAAAATATAAGCTATGATTTAGGACATTCAGTTAAAGGTAGAGCAGGATTAAGAGTTGGATATTCAACTGCAATGAGTACAACAGCTAAAAATGGAATGGGATATGCTTTATTTAATGTTTGGGGACAATATACAAATGCCGATAAAGTAAACAAAGGAGAAAAAGTTTATACTGAAACTTATCCAACTATTTGGTTAGAAGCAGGACTTGGAGCAAATTTACCTGTAACTAAAAATGTAAGTACATACTTTGAAGCTACTTTAGAAAAATCAGTTTATGGAAGTAATAAATATGGTGGAAAAGGTACATTTGGAATAAATTTTGAAAAATAATAATTGAAAAAGGTGGAATTATTTCCATCTTTTTCTTTTGTAAAATATTTAACTTGTTGAATATATTGATAAAAACAGTCGGGGGGGGGGTATAATATATAGAAATAAAAAAATTTAGAAAGGAATGGTGTGAATGAGTATTTTTGAAAAAATGAGATATTTGAAATCTCGTTTAAAAACACAAAAAAATATTACTATTGGAGTTGTTATTGCTTACTTAATGCTTGGTTTTGCGGCTTTCGGAGCAACAGCAGATTATGTTTCTATAAATTCTGATGCAAATGGGAATAGACAAAGTGAGGGAGCAACAGCTACGAATGCAATAGCGATAGGACCATCTGCTACAGCTACTGGTGAAAGTTCTCTAGCTGTTGGGGATACTGCAAATGCTAGTAAGTATGCAAGTGCATTTGGTTCATTATCAAAAGCTACAGGAGAAGGAGCACTTGCATTAGGTAATACATCAAATGCATCAGGCCAAAATGCTACATCTATAGGTGTTCAAGCAAATTCATCAGGAATTCAATCAAATGCTATAGGGGCACTTAGTAATGCAAGTGGCCAAAATGCAACAGCAATAGGGGTGCAATCAAAGTCTGAAGGTGTTCAATCAAATGCTATAGGTACTCTTAGTAATGCAGCAGGGATTAATGACATAGCGATAGGTACACAAAGTAATGCAATAGGAAAAAATTCGATTGCAATAGGTTATCAGTCGAACTCAAAAAGTTCTAGTGCAGTTTCAATAGGGAATAAAGCAGTTTCTCATGCAACTTATTCTACAACTTTAGGTTCTACAGCAAATACTCATGGTGGATATGCTACAGCTGTAGGTTCTTATGCTTCTGGATTATCTGATGGTACAACTTCATTTGGTAGTAGAAGTAGAGCAGCTGGATATAGAGCAACTGCCTTAGGTTCATATGCAGATTCTAAAGGTCATGAATCTATAGCTATAGGAGATGCAGCAAGGTCAGAAAAAGCAGATTCAATTGCTATAGGTCGTGGTTCAAAATCGGAGGTAATATCTGGTGTTGCCCTAGGTGCAGAATCTGTTGCTAAAGTTGATTCAGGAATGTTTGGTTTTGATTTAGATAAAGGTGGTGTTTTAACAAGTGTTTCAGATATTTCTACCCTAACAGATGCTGAAAAAGCAAGAGCATTAGAACTTGAAGCTAATGTGAATAATCTTAAAACAGAATTTGAAACTAAAGATCAAGAATATATGAATAGATTATTTACACTACATGGAGAATTAGTAAAGGCAAGAAATGCAAATGATACAGCCAAGGTTAGTGAATTATTAGCAGAAAGAGCTTTACTTGAAAGAGCTGTTACGTCTGCTAGAATGAATTACTATTCAAATGCAGAGGTAAAAGAATACAATAAATTAGTTGGAACATGGAAATCAACATTATCTGCTGTTTCTATAGGAGATAAAGAAGAAGGATTAACAAGACAGATTAATAATTTAGCTGCAGGTACAGAAGATACAGATGCTGTAAATGTAGCACAACTTAAATCAATAAACCTAAAGGTAACAGGAGATAATTTAGCAAATGATGCAACTGCAATAGGTAAGGTAAGATTACATGATCAAAAATTAGCTATTAATGGAACTAGTGGTGAAATTACTACTACAGTTGCAAAAGATGGACAAACAGTAATAATTTCACTTGCAGATGAAATTAAGAATAAAGTAAATGCAATGAAATATTTTTCTGTTAAATCAACTTTAGCAGGAAATAGTCAAAATAATGGTGCAAGTGGAGAAAATTCTATAGCCATAGGACCAAATGCTAATTCAACTGTAAAAGATGGAGTTGCATTAGGTAATGGAGCAAGTGTTAATAATGCACAAGGTACTCCAGGGACTTCAGGTATAGCTATAGGTACAGGTGCACAATCACATCAAATGAGTTCAGCTATGCATGAAGTATTAGTTAGATTTAAGAGAACTAAAGATAAAATGACAGGTGGTATAGCAATAGGGACACAAACTCATGCTAGAATTTCAACTATAGATATAGGAAATAGGGACTATGTTGGAAGAATTGGTGATATTGAATTTAATAAAAATGGTGTAGATAGTTGGAATAGTATAAGTGGAGTTGGAGCAACAACAGTTGGGGATAATTCAATAAATACTTCTAATTTCTCTACTATTAATGGTTCATTTAATACTATAACTAATTCTCAAAGAAATGGGAATCAATTTCATAATTTAGCTAAAGCAATGCAAGGATTTGGAGCATCAATAATAGGAAGTTTAAATAGTATAGAAGGAAATGAAGATTTAGTAGGAAGTGGTACAGGTAGATTAGATCAAATACTTGTGGCATTAGGATCAAAACATCCAGCAACTGGATTGATGTATAGTGGAACAGCATCAAATGCTATAGGATTTGCAAATAAAATAAGTAAAAGTAATGGAGCACTAATTTATGGAGCAGGAAATGAAATAACAAATTCATACTTAACTCCATCTGGAGCGAATGAAATTACGAAATTAGTGGGAGCATCATTCTTAGATTCTAATAATACAGGTGTTGAAATAAAAGAATTAGCAGATTCATTTAGAAAATACATGGGTAATGCAAGACTTGGTTCTGTAGGAGTTATTGGTGGAGCAAATAAAGTTGACTATGCACTTTTCTCAACTGTTAATGGTGTAGGAAATGAGTTAAAAGGTAAAGGAAATATTACTTTAAGTGAAACTAATACTACAATGTCTCAAGTTACAAAAAATGGTAGTGCGTTTGCAATCTTTAATCAAATAACAGGTTATGAAAATAAGGCAACAAATGTTTCTAATTTAATGTTAACTGGAAGTAAAAATGTTGTAGAACATGCAAGTAATAATATAGTTACGGGAAATAACCATTCTATAAAAGGAACTGAAACTGAAATTGCTGAGGGTAATGTAGTAATTGGATTTAATAAAAATAAATCTGATTCTAATTTTAAAGCATCAGCTAAAAATATTGTAGCTATAGGAAATGATATAGTTGCAACTCAAGATGATTCTGTATACTTAGGAAATGGAAGTAAAGATGCTGCGGCTGCAAATACTAAGGCTATGGATACTTATTCAACTGATACAATTAATGGAATTACACTTAATTTTGCAGGTGGAACTCCAACTGGATTAGTTTCAGTAGGTTCTGAAGGAAAAGAAAGAAGAATACAAAATGTTGCTTCTGGATGGATTTCAGCAACAAGTACAGACGCTATTAATGGGTCACAACTTTATTCTGTAATAGATAAATTTAATTCAAAATTATCTGAATCTCCAAAAATAAATGTAGTTGGAAGTGGTAATGTTACAGTTAATCCTGAGGAAAAAGATGGGACTAAGACATTTACAGTGGGTATTTCAGAAGGAAGTATAACATCAGCTAAAGGAGGAAATGCAAGTATAAATAAAGATGGTGTAGTTACAGCTACAACAGTTATTAATGCTATCAATGCTTTAGGAAATAATACTATTAGTTTTTCAGGAAATACTGGAAATACAGATTCACAAAATTTAAATAAAGAAAATGGAATTACTTTTGGAATTAAAGGAAAAGGTTTAGTAACAACAGAAGCAAATGGAAATGAAATATTAATAGATTTAACTGATGAAACAAAAGAAAAGATTAATAATATAGAAAAAGGAGCTAAATCAGCTTCAACTGCAGCTAATGCAGGAGTAGCAAGTGCAGTAGCTATGGCTAACTTACCACAAGTAAGCAATATAGCAGGACATAGACATAATATTGCAGGAGCATATGGATACTATAACGGAGAACATGCATTTGCATTAGGATTATCAGGATTAAATGAAACAGGAAACTTAGTATATAAGGCAAGTGGATCATTAAATACTAAAGGACATGTAGCATTAGGAGCAGGACTTGGATATCAATTTGACAAATTAGAATCAAGAAGAAAAGATATGTTAACATTACAAAGAAATGGAAATATTAACTTACTTGATGAAAAAGTATACGAACTTGATATGGAAGTTAAACAATTAAAAGCTGAAAATAAGGAAAATAAAGAAATGATTAAATTATTACTTGAAAGAGTAGAAAAGTTGGAGAAGGGGCAAAAATAGTTTAAAGGATCTTAGGATCCTTTTTCTATTATGGAAAAACATTTCCGTAATGAAAAGGAAAATTTAGTAATTGAAAAAAAATAAAATCAAGGTATAGTAATATTAGAAAGGATTTGTTATGGATAATGAACTGAAACTTATTTATAGAATACTAAGTGATGGAAGTTTTCATAGTGCAATAGAACTATCAACTCATTTAAAACTCTCTGATAAAACATGTAGAAAATATGTAAAGGAATTAGCAGAGAAACTAAAGTTACATAATATTAATATAATTTCTAAAACAAGATTTGGATATATGTTAGAGGGTAATATATTAAAAGAAAATGAGATATTTAATTTAGAAAATACTAAAATACCTATAACTGCTGAAGATAGGAAAAATTATCTTATAGATAAATTAATATATACTAATGAATATATTAAATTAGAAGATATTAGTGATAAAATATTCATTAGTACAAAGACATTATCTAGTGACATTAAAAATATTGAAAATATATTCAAAACTTATAGTTTAAAAATAGATAGGAAACCACACTATGGTATTAGATTAGTTGGGAAAGAATTAAATGTACGTAATTTTTTAATAGATAATTTAGAAAAACGTTTAAATGAAAATAAATTTCTAGATCAAGAATATAAATATAGTATTAATGGTATTGCTAAATATGTATATACATTTTTGAAATCAAAAAATGTTAAAATATCTGATATATCTTTACAAAATTTAATTGCTGCTATATATGTAACTTTTTTTAGAGTTGAAAATAATAAGAGAATAAAAGAAATTGTAATTGAAAGAAATGATTGGTTTTTAAATAAGAGATTAAATGTTCTAGAATGTATAAAATATATCTTTTTAAATTTAAAATTTAATTTAGAATTGGATGATAATGACATTGACTATATTACAATACATTTTTTAACTAATGAAACAATGACGTATAAATCTATAAAAAGTGAGGATGTAAATGAAGTAAATGATATAATACAAGAATTGCTATATTTTGTTAAACTTACTTTTAAAATTGATTTATATAATGATGAAGATTTATTTAAAAATTTATATACACATATACTTGCATTATCAATAAGAATAAGATTTGATATAAAAATTAAAAATCCTTTATTAGATGATATTAAAAAAAATATGCCTCTTGAATATAATGTTGCAACATATGTATCTAATTTAATATCTAAAAGGTATAATGATAAAAAGTTAGCAGAAGAGGAAATTGGATACATTGCGGTAATTTTACATATGAGTAAAGGAATAAATGTCAATATTTTAAGTAAAAAAAATGTATTAATTGTATGTCCTAGTGGAAGAGGAGTATCAAAGTTTTTAATATATACATACAATAATTTATTTTCAGAATATACTAACATTATTTCATCATGTGGTGAGAATGAATTAATGGATGTAGATTTAGAAAATGTTGATGTAATATTTACTTTAATAGATTTAAATACAAAAGTTAATAAGCCAGTGTATAGGATAAATTATTTCTTAAATGATGAAGATGTTTTAAAAATAAAGAATATACTTAAAGGTGATAATAATTACTTAAAAGAGATAATACCTAAATCTTTATTCATATATATTGATGAAGTTAAATCTAAAGCTGAGATAATAAAATTAATGTCTGATAAATTAAAAAAGATACCTAAGATGAAGTCTAATATTGAAACTTTAATACATAATAGAGAAAAATTAGGTATGACAGAGATATCAACTGAAGTAGCAATCCCGCACTCAATAGAAGTAATAGAAGGAGTAAATGTAATAGGAGTATGTATAAGTAAACATCCTATAAAATGGATAAATAATGAAGTTAATATCATACTGTTTTTATGTTTAGATAATAAGAATAATAAGAATGAGAAAATATATGAAGCATTTACAAAAATTGTTGGAGATAAGGAAATAATAAATAATATATTACTTGTTCCAACTTATGAAAATTTTATAAACATTATAGAAAATATAGGAGGAAAATAGTAATGACTTATGATGAATTAAGTGAATATGCAATGCAGATTATTGCAAATTCAGGTATGTCAAGATCTAGTTCTATGCAGGCTATACAGTTTGCCAAAAAAGGAGATTTTGATAAAGTTGAAGAATGCATGAAAGAGGCAGATAAATACTATTTAGAAGCACATGAAATTCAAACTGACCTTATAGTTAAGGAAACATCAAGTGAAGAAAAAATAATTTTAAATCTAATTATGGTTCATGCACAAGATCACTTAACTATGGCCTTATTAACAAAAGACTTAGCAAAAGAAATTATTGAATTATATAAAAAATAGGAAGGATGATTAAAATGCTAAAAATTTTATTAATTTGTACAGCAGGGATGTCTACAAGTTTTTTAGTAGAAAAAATGAAAAAAGAAGCTGAAGATAGAGGAATGGATGTTCAAATTACAGCAACACCAGAAGCTAGTTCTAGTGATTTTGTTGGTAATGTTGATGTAGTTTTACTTGGGCCACAAATCAAATATCTAGAAAATGATATTAAAGAAAAATTTAATAATACACCAGTAGGTGTTATTAACATGATGGATTATGGTATGATGAAGGGTGATAAGGTATTAGATCAAGCAATTTCAATGTTAGAAAATAAATAATATAAATAAGGAGAGAGACACATGAAAAAATTTATGGATTGGATGGAACACAAATTTGTTCCAATGGCGACTAAGCTTTCATCTCAAAGACACTTAGTTGCAATAAGAGATTCATTTATTGCAATTTTACCAGTTACTATGGTTGGATCAATTGCAGTATTATTAAACGTTTTATTTAGAAACATTCCTAATGAGTATGGATTCCCAGCAGTAGCTGAATTTATGTCACCATTAATCAATATTAATGGTGTTGTATGGTTTGGTTCACTTGCTATTCTTTCATTAGTATTTGTTGTAGCTTTAGGATATAACATTGCTACAGGTTACAAAGTTAATCCACTTGCTGGTTCTTTAGTAGCAGTTGCATCATTTATCTTATTCTTACCACAAGAAGCAAGATTTATGGCAGAAATTAATGGTGCTATGCATGAAGTATCTTCTTGGGGATTCTTGAACTTTAATCAGTACTTAGGTGCAACAGGATTATTCCCTGCAATGGTAATAGGATTCTTCTCAACTATAATTTATAGTAAATTAATGATAAGAAAAGTTACTATTAACTTACCAGATTCAGTACCACCTGCAGTTAATAAAGCATTCGCATCTATATTACCTGGTGTTATAGCTATATATGCTTCAGCTACTTTAGCTTATCTTGTAACTACATATACAGGACAAACTTTAAATGATTTAATTGCTAAATATATTCAAGCTCCATTATTAGGATTATCACAAGGTGCATTCTCAGTAATATTATTAGCATTCTTAATTCAATTATTCTGGTTCTTTGGATTACATGGACACAATGTTCTTGCTCCATTTATAGATGGTATATATCAACCTGCATTACTTGCAAATGCTGAACACATTGCAAAAGGTGGAACAGTTGAAACATTACCATACTTATGGACAAGAGGATCATTTGATGCGTATCTTCAAATGGGTGGATCAGGAATAACTATAGCATTAATTATAGCTATATTCTTATTCTCAAAAAGAGAAGAACATAGAGCAGTTGCAAAACTTGGATTACCTATGGGTATATTCAATATTAACGAACCTATGATATTTGGTATGCCTATAGTATTAAATCCACTATACTTAATACCATTCTTATCAGTTTCAACTATATGTGCTATCATAGCATATGTTGCAACAGTTTTAGGAGTAGTACCTCCAGTATTCGTTCAAGTACCTTGGGTATTACCTCCAGGACTATATGCATTCTTTGCAACAGGTGGAAGCATTTCAGCAGCATTATTATCATTATTCAACGTATTTGTTGCATTCGTAATATGGACTCCATTTGTAATTATGGCAAATAGAATAAAAGAAAATTAATATAAGGGGTGGTTTTCCACCCCAATATAATATTTTAGGAGGATAAAATGAAATCATGGCCCATGTTTATAATTACCCTAGGTACTATAGCTATAGCAACTTATCCTTTGAATAATCAATTAATTAATCTTCTAATGGGTTTAACATTGGTAGTTTTAGGAATAATATTTTTAATTAGAGGTAATAAAAAATGAGAGTAGAACAAAAAATTAAAGTAACTCCAAAAGAGTTTTATGATTTTCTAATAGAAAATTTAAAAAAAGAAATGAAAATTACAGGTAAAGTAAAAGAAGGTATGAAATTTAATGTAAACCTTAAAACTAAAACTAATCAAATTGCTAAAAGTATAGTAGAAATAATATACCTTATTCCTGATACTAGATATAGTTTAAAATATATTTCTAGTTTAGGTGAAAATATAGTGGATTATCAAATTGAAAAGATAGGAGAGGAAGAAATAAAGATAATATATGATGAAGTTTATTATACTGAATCTCGTTTTCAAAGATATAATCAACTATTTATGGAACTAATATATTCTTTCTTCTTAAAAAGAAAGAAAAAAAAGATGTTAAAAGCAGTAGAAAATTATTTAATAAATAGAAGAACGGAGGCTAAAAATGATTAAATTTCCAGAAAAATTTTATTGGGGTAGTTCAATAAGTGCAGAACAAAGTGAAGGTAGATTTAGTGGAGATGGTAAAGGACTTACTACTTGGGATAAGTTTTTTGAAGTAGAGCCATATAAATTTCATAATGGGATAGGACCTGAAACTACAACTAGTATGTACAAATACTACGTAGATGATGTTAAATTATTAAAAGAAACAGGACATAATACATTTAGAACTTCTATATCTTGGGCAAGATTAATTCCTAATGGAGTAGGAGAAGTAAATGAAGAAGCAGTAAAATTTTATAGATCTTACTTTAATGCATTAAAAGAAGAAGGTATACAAGTTTTTGTAAACCTATCACATTTTGACACGCCACTTGCTTTAGAAGAAGAATTTGGCGGATTTGCAAGTAAGGTAGTAGTAGATGCTTATGCAAAATATGCAAGAACTTGTTTTGAATTATTTGGAGATACAGTTAAGACTTGGTTTACTTTCAATGAACCTATAGTTTCAGTTGAATGTGGATATTTAAAACAATATCATTACCCAACTGAAGTAGATCCTAAAAAAGCTGTACAAGTAGCATACAATATAGCGCTTGCATCAGCTAAGGCTACTAAAGAATTTAAAGAAGTAATTAAAGATGGTAATATAGGGATAATTTTAAACTTAACTCCTGCATATCCAAGAAGTAATCATCCTGCAGATTTAAAAGCAGCTAGAATAGCTGAGTTATTTGCAAACAAATCTTTCTTAGATCCAGCAGTTAAAGGCAAGTATGATGAAGAGTTAGTAGAACTAGTAAAAAAACATGACTTATTACCTGAATATACAACTGATGAATTAGAAATAATTAGTAATAATAAGGTAAATATTTTAGGTATTAACTATTATCAACCATTAAGAGTTAAGGCAAGAGAATCAAAACCTAATGACGAAGCTCCATTTATGCCAGAATACTATTATGATAATTTTATAATGCCTGGTAGAAGAATGAACCCTCATAGAGGATGGGAAATATATCCTAAAGGACTATATGATATTTCAGTAAACATTAGAGAAAATTATGGAAATATACCTTGGTTTGTTGCTGAAAATGGTATGGGTGTAGAAGGTGAAGAAAAATATAAAGTTGGGGATATGATACATGATGATTATAGAATAGAATTCTTTAAAGAACATCTAGAATGGTTACATAAAGGTATACAAGAAGGATCAAATTGTAAAGGTTACCTAGTTTGGACAGCTATAGATTGTTGGTCATGGTTAAATGCATATAAGAATAGATATGGATTAATAGAACTAGATTTAAAAACAGCAAAAAGATATATAAAGAAATCAGGTTACTGGTTTAAGAAGTTGAATGAAAATAATGGATTTTAATAATAGCCACGGTTTAACTGTGGCTTTTTACTTTACAAAAAAGATATATCTATGTTAAAATTAATGAAATTGTATAATTTTGAGAAGGAGGAGAAAATGAAAAAAATATTATTAACACTAGCTATATTAGGAGTACTTGTAACTTTTTTCTTATTAAATAAGAAGGAAGGAGTTGATTATAGAATAGGAATAAGTCAAATAGTTGATCATCCTGCTCTTAATGCTGCAAGAGATGGACTAAAAGATGAATTAAAAGAAAATGGAATCAATGCCCTATATATAGAAACTAATGCAAATGGTGATATGTCATCACTTGTATTAAATACAAGAAAATTAATAAATCAAAAAGTGGATATGATATATGCAATAGCAACACCTAGTGCACAGGTTGCACAAAATAGTACTACAGATATACCTATAGTAATATCTGCTGTAACTGATGCAAAAGCAGCAGGTATAGTAAACTCAAATATTACAGGAGTTTTAGATGCTGTAGATATTGAAAAACAAGTATTATTATTAAAAGAAGTAATGCCTGATGTTAAAAAACTTGGAGTAATATACAGTAGTGGAGAGCAAAACTCATTAATACAGGTTGATATATTAAAAGCAGCTACAGCAAAACACGGTATAGAATTAGTTGAAAAATCTATAAGTCAAATAAATGAGGTTGCTATAGCTACAGAAGCTATATTAAAAGAAGTTGATGCTCTATATACACCAGCTGATAACTTAATAGCATCTACTATTAATGTAATAGCAGATAAAGCGAAAGAAGCTAAAAAGGTAACTTTAGGTGCTGAAAAATCACATGTAGATGCAGGTATACTAATGACTTTAGGTATCGATTATTATGAATTAGGAAAAGAAGCAGGGAAAATAGCTTTAAGTATATTAAAAGGTGAAAAACCAGAAAATATAGAAATAAAAGGTATGGAAAATTTAAAATTTGAATATAATAAAGATACTGCGAGTTTACTAGGATTGGAGTTTTAAAATATGAATTCTTTATTAATATTTTTAGGATTACTTCCAGAATCAATTAAATTTGGTTTAATTTATTCTATTATGGTAATGGGAGTATATATTACATATAAGATACTTGATTTTCCTGATTTAACAGTTGATGGGTCATTTACTTTAGGTGGATTTACTTTTGCAGCAACTATGTTAATATTCCCTAATCACCCTATTATAGGTCTTTTAGTTGCAGCCATATCAGGAACTTTAGCAGGACTAGTAACTGGATTATTACATGTAAGATATGGTATAAATAAGCTATTATCAGGAATAATAACTATGACAGCTCTATATAGTATTAATGCAAGAGTTCTAAATAAGCCTAATGTATTTTTAGAAAATGAACAAAGTTGGTTCTTTATAATATCTTATGAAAAATATTTTAGTATATTTACTGTAATTGCAATAGTATTATTAATAATTAAGTTTCTATATGATAGAAGAATAAAACCAGATAAATATGTATACAAAAGTCTTTTAATATATATATTAATATATGTATTTTCTATAGCATATATATATTATACTAAAGACATTACTATGTATCTTCTATTATTAATAGTATTTGTAGTTAAATTAATAATGGACTATATTTTAACATCTAAGTTTGGTTTAATACTAAGAGCTTTAGGAGATAATGAAATATTGGTATCTAACTTAGGTGTTAGTGTAGATAAAGTAAAAATAATGGGTCTTATGTTATCAAATTTACTTGTAGCAAGTTCAGGAGCCTTATTTGCACAATATATTAAAGTTGTAGATTTATCTTCATCTGTTGGTACTATTATCATAGGTCTTGCATCAATAATATTTGGTATGGGTATAATAAAAAGAACGAGATCTATTAATAATATTTCAATAGTAATCTTAGGTTCTATAATATATTACATAATTATTAACTTTGCACTAAATTCATCTTCTATTACAGATGAAATATTTTATGCATTAGGATTTAATTCTGATATTATACAAAAATTATCAGTTAAACCTACTGATGTTAAAATAATTACAGCATTATTCCTTGCAGTAATACTTGGTTTAGGAAAGAAAAGAGGTAAAAGTAATGCTTAAAATGGTTAACTTAAAAAAGAAATTCTACAGTGAATTAGGTGAAGTTAAAATTGTATTTGATGATTTGAGTTTTGAAGCAAAACCAGGGGACTTTATAACGGTTATAGGATCTAATGGAGCAGGAAAATCAACTTTTTTAAATACTTTAAGCGGAGAAGTAGAATTAGATAGTGGAGAAATAATATTAGATGGTATTAACATAGAAGGTTTAAAAGCTCATAAAAGAGCGAATATAATATCTAAAGTACATCAAAATGTTTCTAGTGGTACAGCTCCTTCTATGACGGTATTAGAAAATATGTCTATGGCATATAATAAGGGTAAAAAATTTGGATTAGGGTTTGGTCTTGAAATTTCAAAAATAGAAGAATTTAAAGAAAGTTTAAAGACTTTAGGACTAGGTATAGAAAATCAACTAGAAACTAATGTAGGATTATTATCTGGTGGGCAAAGACAGTGTTTATCACTTTTAATGTCTACTTTTAATAAGCCAAAGTTACTATTACTTGATGAACATACCGCAGCACTAGATCCAGAAACAGCTAAAATAATACTTGAAAAAACTAATGAGATAGTTTATTCAAATAAGGAATTAATAACATTTATGATAACACATAATATGGAAGATGCTATTAAATATGGTAATAGACTTATAATGCTTCATAAAGGTAATATTATTTTTGATATTAGAGGAGAAGAAAAAAATAATCTAACTGTAGAAAAATTATTAGAAATGTTTAAGAATAAAGAAATCGTTCCTAGCGATAATGATATATTTTAGGGAGGTTTTATGAAGAAAATATTAGCAATACTTTTAATATTTTTATCTGTCTTAACATTTTCAAGTGATTGGGCGACTTTAATTGATAAAACAACTAATATGTATAGACTTGATGAAAATGTATATAGAAGTAAACAATTAAGTATAGATGATATGAAACTTTTACAAGAGTATGATATTAAAACAATAATATCTTTAAGATACTTTGGAAGGAATAAGGATGAAAAAGTTTTTGGAGATACTGAGTTAAACCTAATAAGTAGACCTTTAAAAACTTGGAATATTAGTCCTAAGGAAATAGCTTTAATTCTTAATGATATACAAAAAGGAAAAGAAAAAGGTAATGTTTTAATTCACTGTTATCATGGATCTGATAGAACAGGTTTAATATCAGCTATGTACAGAATAATATATCAAGGATGGGATAATGCTGAGGCTTTAAAAGAATTAAAAGAAGGGCCTTATGGATATCATAAAATATGGATAAATATACCTAGAATGTTTACTGATGAGGTAATAAATGAGATTAAAAATGAACTAAAAGTACTTGATTAGTATATTATTTTATGATAAAATAAGGTGTGAAATTCATAACTTAAGGAGAACAGAATGAAAGTATTAGCAGTATGTGGAAGCGGTACAGGAACAAGCATGATTTTAAAAACAACTATGAAAAAAATTGTTGAAAAAGGATTTAAAATTGAAATAGATACTTGTACTATAGATGAAGTTGCAAACAAATTAGATGGAGTAGATTTAGTAATTTGTTCTGATAAATTAGCACCAAAAGTTGATGCTAAAGGTAAAAAAGTAGTTTCAGTTAAAAACATATTAGATGATGTAGAAGTATTAGAAAAATTAAGTGAAACAGGATTAATATAAAAGTGGCAATGCCACTTTTTTTTTGGAGTACTTTATGAGAGAAAATTTTAAATTAATATTTAATAATATATATGAAAATAAGATTACTTATTTTTTAAATAGCTTAATATTACAACTTTTTATACTTACTTTTGGTATGGGAATATTGAACTATATATTTAAGTTTTTACTATATGTATCTAATCTTGAAAATCTTACACAAAAGGATATTTTAACTATATTATTAAATCCAATAAGTATATTTATTTTAGTAATATATATGCTGTTTTTAGCATTTTTAATATTTTTTGAGTATTCTTTTTTAACTTTAATGATATATGGAAGAATGAAAAAAAGTATATATTCTATAAGAGAAATATTTAAAATAACTATAAGAAGTATAAAGAAATTGGTAGGTAGGGATTTACTGATATTCATATTATACTTTGTAACTTTAATACCACTTACAAATTTAGGTTTTTCATTAATTGTTTTAAAAGACCTATATATTCCAAGATTCATAACTGGAGAATTAACTAAAACTAATGTAGGTAAAATAATATATATAGTATTTATGATAGTAATATTTTTCATAAACATAAGACTATTTCTTACTATACCTTTAAATTTATTAGGTAATTTAGGTATGGCAGAAAGTATAAAAAAAAGCTGGAAGATTAGTAGAGAAAAAAGTTTACAAATATTTCCTGTAATACTAATATTTCAAGTATTTTTAACGCTAATGTCTTTAGGTTTATACTTTTTAGTATTACTAATATTTACAAAAATAGACCCTGATGGGAATAGTCTATTTTTCCAAACCTTATCTTATTCAATATTACAAATAGGTTTACTATTTTATGAGATTATAAGTAAATTAGTAATAATTGCGACATTGGTTACAGTTATAGTCGAAAAAGTAAATATAGATATTGATGTTAATATGCTACAAAATATAGAAAGGAAAAAATCAAAAATATTTTTTCCTTTAATAATAGTTGGAATGGTTGTAACTGTTTTTTTTAATGCACTAGATATTTATACAGATGTTTCTGATAATAAGCAACTCGTAATAGCACATAGAGGAATTGTAAGTCAAGGTGTAGAGAACTCAAAAGAGGCTATAATTGCGGCTGCAAAGGCAGGTGTAGACTATATAGAAATAGATGTAATACTTACAAAAGATAATAAATTTTTAGTTTTTCACGATTTTAATCTAAAAAGACTTGCAGGACTAGACAAAAAAGTGTATAATGTAGTTTCTAGAGAATTAATAGAAACTAAAATTACACAGGGAGAATTTGAAAGCACTATTTCAACTTTAGAGGAAATAGTAAAGATAGCAGATGAATATAATACTAAATTGTTAGTTGAATTAAAACCCCATGGACATGAGCCTTTAAACTATATAGATTTAGTGATAGATGAATTTAAAAGGTTAAATATAGATAAAAATCATATTACTATGTCTCTTGATTTAAAACTTATGGAAGAAATAAACAAACGTAATCCTGAAATAAAAACAGGTTATGTAATACCATTTCAATTTGGGAGTTTTAAAAATGTAGATGTAGATTTCTTTGTTATAGAAGATTTTTCTTTCAGTGAATATTTACTTGATAGTGAAAAAGAAGTATTTGTTTGGACTATAAATGATGAAAAGCTTATGCAAAAATATCTTGATTCAAGTGTAGATGGAATAATAACTGATTATCCAGAAAAAATATTTGATTTAAAACAAGAAAGAAAGACTAATAATACGTATTTTGACAGAATTATTAGAAAGTTAAGCATTTAATGTAAAAAAACTAGACAAACTATGTTAAAAGTGATATATTTAAAAAAAGAGAAATGATGAGAGGTTGAATTATTATGGAAAAAAAATTAAGAGTTAGAATAGCACCATCTCCAACAGGAGATCCACATGTAGGAACTGCATATATAGGATTATTTAATTATGCTTTCGCACACCATAATGGAGGAGAATTTATTCTTAGAATTGAAGATACGGATAGAACAAGATTTTCTGCTGATTCAGAGCAACAAATTTTTGATGCAATGAAATGGTTAGGTCTTAACTATACAGAAGGTCCAGATCTTGGTGGTCCTTTTGGTCCATATAGACAATCTGAAAGATTTGAAATATATAAAGAATATGCAGTGTCTCTTGTAGAAAAAGGAGAGGCTTATTATTCTTTTGAAACATCTGAAGAATTAGAAATCATGAGGGAAAGACAAAAAGCTATGGGACTTCCACCTATGTATGATAGAAGAGCTAGAAATTTAACTAAGGAACAAGTTGAAGAAAACTTAGCTAAAGGATTACCATATGTAATTAGACTTAAAATGCCACTTGATGGACAAACAGTTGTTGAAGATGGATTAAGAGGTAAAATTTTCTTTGATAATGATAAGATAGATGATCAAATTCTTTTAAAATCTGATGGATTTCCTACTTATCATTTAGCGAATATTGTTGATGATCACCTAATGGGTGTAACTCATGTTATACGTGCTGAAGAATGGATAGCTTCAACACCTAAACATATACAACTATATAAGGCTTTTGGATGGGAAGAACCTAAATGGTTCCATATGCCTCTATTAAGAAATGCAGATAAAACAAAAATATCTAAAAGAAAAAATCCTGTTTCTTTAAACTATTATAAAGAAGAAGGATATTTAAAAGAAGGTATATTAAACTTCCTTGCGCTTATGGGATGGAGTTTAGGTGGAGAAAAAGAAATCTTTACATTAGATGAAATGATAGAAAACTTTAGTTTTGATAGAATATCTTTAGGCGGACCAGTATTTGATTTAGTAAAACTAGCTTGGGTTAACAATCAACATATGAAGTTAAAACCTATATCTGAGTTAACAGATTTAGCTATGCCTTTTATTGAAAAAGAAGGTTATGATTTATCTAAATTCAGTAGGGAAAAACTTGAAAGAATGGTTGAAATCACAAGAGAAGGTTCTCATACTTTAAAAGAATTAGCTAAAAATTTAGATATATTCTTTATAGATGAGATTACTTTACCAAAAATAACTGATGATATGAATAAGAAAGACAGAAAAGCAGTAGAAAGAGTACTTGAAGCACTTTCTTCAATAGAAGGTGAAAAAGCTATTGCTTTATTCCTTGAAAAATTAAGTACTTTAGGTGAAGAATTAGATGAAGAACATATTAAAGAAATGCTTCATAAATTACCTGAAGAATTAAATGAAGGAATTGGTAAAGTATTAATGCCTATAAGAGCTGCTCTAACTGGTAGATCTAAAGGTCCTGATTTATACACTATAATTTCTATAATTGGAAAAGAAAGAACTGTAAACAGAATAAAATCTGAAAAAAAATAAAATTAGAATTGGAGTCATATTATGAAGGGAAAAATGAAGGCAAAAGATCTAATAAGAGTTACTTTTGGTAAAATGCTAAAAGTAAAACCTTATTTTAAAATTACTGTAAAAGAAATAACAGAGGAAAGTGGAGTAACGAGACAAATTTTCTATTATTATTTCAAAAATATGACTGATCTATTAAAATATTATTTCGAAGTAGAAGTACAAGAAGTAATGAAAGAGAAAAAGAAATTCAAAAGTTTTGAAGATGCATATTTATTATTCTTCAAGTCTATTGCAGAAAGAGAAGATGTTATAAAGAATATTAATAACTGCGAATCTTGTGGATTATTAAAAGAAACTTTTGAGTATATGAGTAGAAAATTATTTGAAAGATTATTTAACGACACTCTAAAAAGTCACAAAATATCTGAAAAAGATAGAAACTTTTTAATTGATTACTACAAAGTTGCTTTTGCATCAACTGCATATGAGTGGTTAAATAATGGTATGGAAGAGGAGCCTTTATACTTAGTAAAAAACTTATCTATAATGATAGATCAATCAATAGCACAAACTTTAGAAAAATTTGAAAAAAAATAATGAAAAGTCTAGACTTAGGTTTAGACTTTTTTATTGACATAAACTGTTAATTATGATAGAATAACAAAGGACAAACACACTCTGTTTTTTTTATTTGTATGGTGCCATAAATTGGATTTGCAAATAAAGATGAGTGGATGAATAAACCAAAAAATCAAGGAGGAAAATGAAATGTCAGTAATTTCAATGAAAGAATTATTAGAAGTAGGTGCACACTTTGGTCACCAAGCAAAAAGATGGAACCCTAAAATGAAACCATATATCTATGCAGAAAGAAATGGTTTACACATTTTAGATTTACAACAAACTTTAGTATCTACAGAGAAAGCTTATGAATTCATAAGAGAAATCGCAAGCGAAGGTGGAAAAGTATTATTCGTAGGAACTAAAAAACAAGCTCAAGAAGCTATGAAAGAAGAAGCTGAAAGATGTGGAGGATTCTACGTTAACCAAAGATGGTTAGGTGGATTATTAACTAACTTAGAAACTATCAAAAAAAGAGTTAAAAAATTAAAAGAATTAGAAGAAATGGATGCAGATGGAACTTTAGATGAAGCATACACTAAAAAAGAAGCAGCTATCTTAAGAAAAGAAATGGAAAAATTACAAAAAAACGTTGGTGGAATTAAAGAAATGAATACTTTACCAGCAGCTTTATTCGTAGTTGACATCAAAAAAGAATTCTTAGCTTTAGAAGAAGCAGCTAAATTAGGAATACCTGTAATAGCTTTAATAGATTCAAATGTAGATCCAGACTTAGTAACTTATAGAATACCTGCAAATGATGATGCTATAAGATCAATTAAATTATTTGCAAGAGTAATTTCAAATGCAGTAGTAGAAGCTAATGGTGGACTTGAAAATGAATACACTCCAGCAGAACTTGAAACATTAGAAGTATTAGAAGAAAACTTCGTAGTTGAAAAAGAAGAAATAGAAGAATAATAACTATATAGGAGGGAACATTATGGCAAGCGCACAAGATATCAAAGTATTAAGAGAAAGAACAGGAGCTGGAATGCTTGATTGTAAAAAAGCATTAGAAGCAAATGGTGGAGATATAGAAAAATCAATAGACTGGTTAAGAGAAAAAGGAATAGCTAAAGCAGCTAAAAAATCAGGAAGAGTAGCAGCTGAAGGATTAGTATTCGGTGGAGAAAAAGAAAACTTAGGAGTAATAATTGAATTCAACTCAGAAACTGACTTCGTTGCTAAAAATGATGATTTCAAAAACTTTGGAACTAAATTAGTAGAATTAGCTTTAGAAAACAAAACAGCTACAGTTGAAGAATTAAAAGCAGTAGCAGTAGATGGTTCAACAGTAGATGCACAATTAACAGAATTAATCGCTAAAATAGGAGAAAACTTAAACATCAGAAGATTAGTATTAGTTGAAGCTAAAGGATTTGTAGTTAACTACATTCACTTAGGTGGAAAAATAGGAGTATTAGTTGAAGTTGATGGAGAAAACACTCCTGAAAATCATGAAAAAGCAAAAGGTGTAGCAATGCATATAGCAGCTATGGATCCTTCATACTTAAACAGAGATCAAGTTACTTCAACTGATTTAGAAAGAGAAAGAGAAATAGCAAGAGTTCAATTATTAGAAGAAGGAAAACCTGAAGCAATAGTTGAAAAAATCTTAGAAGGTAAAATGAGAAAATTCTATGAAGAAAACTGCTTATTAGAACAAAAATATGTAAGAGATGATAAAGTATCAATTAAAGAATTTATGGCTCCTTCAGTAGTTGCAGGATTTGCAAGATACAAAGTTGGAGAAGGAATTGAAAAAGTTGAAACTGATTTCGCAGCAGAAGTTGCAGCACAAATAGCAAATACAAAATAATAAAATATAAGGGAGAGTTTAAGAAATTAAACTCTTTTTTATCAAACGGAGGGAATTTATGCTAAAACATAAGAGAATTTTACTGAAATTAAGTGGAGAAGCTCTTGCAGGAGATAAAGATTTAGGATTTTCAGATGATATACTACATAGTTTTGCAAAACAAATCAAAGAAATACATGATGAAGGTGTAGAACTTGCTATAGTTATAGGTGGAGGAAATATCTTTAGAGGTAAATTTGGTGAAGAAGTTGGTATGGATAGATCAACAGGAGATACTATGGGTATGCTTGCAACTATTATGAATGGATTAGCATTACAAAATGCTATAGAAAAAATTGGTGGAGTATCAACTAGAGTATTAACTGCCATATCTATGCCTCAAGTTGCAGAACCATTTATTAGAAGAAGAGCAATAAGACATTTAGAAAAATGTAGAGTAGTAATATTTGCAGGTGGAACAGGTAATCCATATTTTACTACAGATTCAGGGGGAGCACTAAGAGCTATAGAAATTGAAGCAGATGTTTTAGCTAAAGGTACTAAAGTAGATGGAATTTATGATAAAGATCCTGTAAAATTTCCAGATGCTGTAAAATTTGAAGAAATTACATTTAAAGAAGCATTAAGTAAAGATTTAAAAGTTATGGATGCAACTGCACTTTCTTTATGTAGAGAAAATGATATGCCTATAATAGTATTTAATGCTTTAAAAGATGGAAATATGTTAAAACTTGCAAAAGGTGAAAAAATAGGAACTTTAGTTAAAAATGACTAATTATGTGGTATAATATTAATGAGAATAAAGAATGGAAGGAAGATAATATGGTAGATGAACTATTATTAGAAATTGAAGAAAAAATGGAAAAAACTTTAGAAAGTACAAAAATTCGTTTTTCACATGTAAGAGCAGGACGTGCAAATGTATCTATGGTTGATGGAGTTACAGTTGATTATTATGGTCAAATATCACCGTTAAATCAAGTAGGATCAGTTACTGCACCAGAACCAAGACTATTAGTAATAGATCCTTGGGATAAATCTTTAATACCTGCTATAGAAAAAGCAATATTAGCTGCTAACTTAGGATTTAATCCTTCAAATGATGGTAGAATAATTAGACTTGTTGTACCTGAACTTACAGAAGAAAGAAGAAAAGAGTACGTTAAAGTAGTTAGAAAAGAAGCAGAAGAAGGTAAAGTTGCTGCTAGAAATATTAGAAAAGACTATAATAACAAAGTAAGAAAAATGGAAAAAGATTCTGAAATTACAGAAGATGATTTAAAACATGTAGAAGATAAAATCCAAAAATTAACTGATGAATGTATTAAACATATAGATGAATTATTAGCTAAAAAAGAAAAAGAATTATTAAATATTTAGTGATATAGATGTTTAATAAATTAATTAACTTTTTTAGAATAAAAAAACAAATATCTATAGATTTAGGTACATCTAACGTTTTATTCTACGATAAACAAGCAAAAAAAATAGTTTTAAATGAACCTTCGGTTATAGTTAAAGATAAAAAAACAGATAAGGTAGTTGCTGTAGGTAAAGAAGCTAGAGAAATGTTAGGTAAGAATCCTAAGAGTATTGAAGTTATTAAACCCTTAAAAGATGGAGTAATATCAGATATAGACTCAACAAGAAAAATGCTTTCAGCATTTATGAAGCAAGTTTATGGAGTTTCTCCATTTAAACCTGAAGTAATAATATGTGTTCCTATAGAGGTAACTACAGTTGAAAGACGTGCACTTTTTGATGCCCTTGATGATGCTAAAAGAATATTCTTAATAGAAGAAGGTAGAGCAGCTGTTATGGGTGCTGGTGTAAATATTTCTAATCCAAATGGAAATATGGTTATAGATATAGGGGGAGGATCTACAGATATAGCTATACTATCATTAGATGAAATAGTTGTTTCTAAATCTATTAGAATAGCAGGGAATAAGTTTGATGATGATATAGTTAAATATGTTAAAGAAAAGCTTTACTTAAATATAGGGGATAGAACTGCTGAAAAAATAAAGAAGGAATTGTCTACTGCACTTACAGTACCTAGTTCTGAAAATAAGGAAATGGTAATAAAAGGACTAGGTATTAATAATAAGAAACCTAAGGAATTAACTATTACATCTAATCAAGTATGTGATGCTATAAAAGATTCACTTAATGATTTAGTTGGAGCAGTTAAGGAAGTGCTAGGTAAATGCCCACCAGAACTTGCATCAGATATTTTAGATAATGGTATAGTATTAACTGGTGGTGGAGCATTAATTTCTAATCTTGATAAATTAATACAAAATGAAATAAAAATAGATGTACATGTTCCAAATGCACCACTTGATTCGGTTGCGGTAGGAGGAAGCTACGCTTTTGATAATAAACATTTATTGAATACACTTTTAGTAAAGGAAAACTAATATGGAAATATATGGTAATAATCATTCTGTTTTTGCTCTATACTATCAATTAGTATTAGTTACAAAAAATAGAAATCAAATATTTAATGAAGAAATAACTAGATATGCTATGGATAAATTTTCTGAATTATCAAAAAATTATCTAATAGAGCTATATGACTATAGTTATGAAAAAGATCATATTCATATTAAATTTAAAGCTCACCCAAAAAGTGAGATTTCAAAGTTTATAAATGCATATAAAAGTGCGACATCAAGATTAATAAAGAAAGAATTTGACTATGTAACACCTCAATTAGATGATGGAGGATTATGGGAAAAAACATACTTCCTGATAACAGAAGGAGTTCCTAGTCAAGACATGATTAATCACTATATTAAAACAAAAATTAAATGTAATATTATAGATCACGACTGTAGTTGTTATGGATGTAAAGAATAAATTAAAATTATGAGAATTATTCCTTATATGGAATAATTCTTTTTTTTATAAAAATATATTATGAAAAAGAATTTTAAAAAACAATATAAATTAAGAAAAAATTTTAAAAATTAATAATCGAATTTAAAATGGGTAATAATTAATAATATTTATGGAAAAGTAGACAAAATATATTTTAAATGAATAATAAATATTACAAAATATTTAATACTATTTAAATAAATGATTGACATATATTTTTGATTGTAGTATAATAAAAATCTAGGAAAAATTTTACAAAAGAAAGTAAAGTAAAAAGAAGGGAGATAGTAATAATAATAAAAACAAGATTATTATTACAAAGTTATGAAAAAAATAAATGATTTAGAAAAAGATTTAAAAAGATACTTAAAGAGAAAAGTATCAATAACTGGGGCGGTTATGATAGCATTTTTAATAACAGGGGGTGTGACATTTGGATCAATTTTATCAGGACATTATCGTGATAAAGCTGATACAACAACAATTTCAATTGGAGAAGGTGATTCTGCAGGAGATGAAGGAGCAGCAAATACAAGTACTACAAATGGTGATGGCTCTGGTACAAGATTAAGTGAAACAGGGCATAGTATTGCAATAGGTGGATCAACACGTGTTCAAAATTTAGGGTGGACGACAGTGTTGGGATTTGAAGCAAAAGCACTATCTGGACAAAATATAAATAATGGGGGAGTATCATTAGGTGCGTTTTCAAACTTAGGTAAAGTAAATTCAGGTACAGGGACTCAAATATTAGAAGGTGTTAATTTTAAATTTGCAGGTGGTGCAACAGATAAAACATCTGTATTATCAATAGGTTCAGGAGCAGGCACATCAGTAGATGAACCTATAGTAGGTTCAAGAAGAAATGGTGGAAATGGAAATTATTATGACTATACTCAAAGATCTACAGCATACCAATTTAGACAAATTCAAAATGTTGCAGCAGGTAAAATATCAGAGGATTCAACTGATGCAATTAATGGTTCTCAACTTTTTGCAGTATTTAAACATTTAAAAGAAAATGCAACTTTAAATAATGAAATATCATTAGGTGGAGATAATAGTAGTACAACTAATACACAAGCTCTAAATAAACAAGGTGGAATTAAATTTAATATATTATCTGCAAATGCAAAATATATTACTACTACTGCAAGTGGAGATAATGTTAGTATAGATTTAGCACAAGAAACAAAAAATAAGATAGATAATGCAGCTGACAAAAATTTAACTAATGTTAGTAGCACAACTGTTACTAATAAAGTAAATAAAGGGAGTTTAAATTCTAGTTCTACATATATTACAGTTTCTAATGGTTCAAATAAATTAATAGGTGGAGATGCATCTATAGATTTAAGTACAGAAACAAAAAATAAGATAGATAATGCAGCTGATAAGAACTTAAGTAATATTACAACTACAGGGGAAAATAAAATTAAAAATTTAGCTGCTTGGAATTTACAAGCAAATGGAGCTAATCAATCAATAATAAAAGGTGGGGACACTGTAAACTTTATAAATGGAAAAAATATTTCTATTACAAAAACAGGTAATAACATAACTGTTGCAACTAATGATGACGTTACATTTAATAAGGTTACAACTAATGAATTAAAATCAGGTCCTGTTACAATTAATAATTCAGGAATTAATGCAGGAAATAAACAAATTACCAATGTTGCTTCAGGGGGAGATGTAAATACTAATGTTGCAAATATTTCTGATGTTAAAAAAGCTAAAACAGAAATAAATACTAGTGGTTACTTAACTAAAACAGAAAATAATGCAACAGATGGACATAAAATATATAATCTTGGAATAACTGAAGGTAGCATAACTGCATCTGAAAATGGAACAGCAACAGCAGGTAATACTCAAGGATTAGTTACAAATACAACTGTTGTAAATGCTATTAATAAATTAGGAGATAATAAAATATTATTAGGTGCAGATGGAAATACTAAAACTAGTGAAAAAGCATTAAATAGTGCTGATAAAATTCAATTTAATGTTAAAGGTACAAATAATGAAATAGTAACTACTGCAAGTGGAGATTCTATAACAATTAAACTTGCAGATAAAGTTAAAAATGATATTTCAACTACTAAAGATAAAGTAGATAATCAAGGTATTTCATTTAAAGGAGATAAAGGGACTGCAGTAACTAAAAAATTAGGTGAAACTTTAAATGTTAAAGGGTCAACTAATATTGAAACTGAATCAAATGCTGAGAGTGTAGTAATTAAGTTAAAAGATAATATTACAGTGAGTAATGTAAATACAACAACATTAACAGCAGGACCGATAAGTATTAATGCAAACGGTTTAAATGCTGGAAATAAATCTATTACAAATTTAGCACCTGGAGTTAATGGAACAGATGCAGTAAATGTAAATCAATTAAATGAAGTTAGAAACAATACTTTTAAATTAACTGGAGATAATTCATCTAGTACTGATGTACAAGCATTGAATAAAAATGGTGGATTAAGTTTTGCTATAGAAAAAGGCTCTGAATTTGTTACTACAAATGCAAGTGGAAGTAAAGTTACAGTTGATTTATCACAAGAAACTAAAAATAAGATAAATAATGCTGCTAATATTAACCTTTCAAATATATCAAATGATGGAAAAAAAGTAATTACAGATTTAATTGATATTAAGGGAACTGGTGCAGCAAAAGTTAGCTCTAAAGTAGATTCTACAGGTAAAAAAATATTTACAGTAAATGTAGAACCTGTTAATGCAACAAGTTATGGATTCAATGTTAATTCTGATGCTGTAGATGGAGGGATTAAAAATGGTTCTGCTTCAACTGCAGTTGTAGATGGTGGAGAAGTAAAATTACAAGCGGGTAAAAATATTAAAGTAGATCAAAATAGCACTACATTTACATATTCATTACAAGATAACTTAAAAGGAATAACAAGTATAAAAAATACAGAAAATGGACCGACAATAACATTTTCTGGTGATAAAATAAATGTAACAGGTGGAGATTTAGACTTAGGTGGAAAAAAGGTTACTAACATTGCAGATCCAACAAATGAAACAGATGCGACTAATAAAAAATATGTCGATGCAGGAAGAACAACTGTAACATCTTCAGATAAAACAATAACTGTGCAAGATAATGGAACAGCTCCAAATAAAGCATATGATATAAAAGTAAATGTTGATGGAACTACAATAAAAGTTGGAAATGAAGGTAAATTAACAGCTAATACAGGAACTATTAATAACAATAATGGAAGTGTTACTACAAATAATGGAGATGGTTCAAAATTAACAACAGTAGATACAGTAGTAAATGCAATAAACAATTCAGGATTTAGTGTAGTATCAAATGATGGAACTAAGACATTAATAAATCCAGGAGAAGAAGTTAAGTTTATAAATGGAAATGCAACAACATCAACTGTAACACAAGATGGAAATAATGTAACAGTTAAATATGATGTAAATACTGATAATTCAACAATAAAAGTAGAAGGTGGTAAATTAAAAGCTATAACTACAACAACTACAACTACAACTGATGGTAAGGCAGAAGTAACAGAAGCAAATAAAAATAATTTAGTTACAGCAGATACGTTAGTTAAAGCAGTAAATGAGGCATCACATAAGGTTGCTACTAAAAAAGTTGAAGAAGAAGTAACTACTTCATCAAATGAAACAGGAGTAAATGTAAAAGCAGGAGATAAGGTACTTTACCAAGCAGGAAAGAACTTAGAAATAAAACAAAATGACAAGACTATAACATATGGATTATCTAAGAGTTTAGAGGGTATAACTAGTATTAAAAATACAGAAAATGGACCTACTATCACATTTACTGGAGATAAAATAAATGTAACAGGTGGAGATTTAGATTTAGGTGGTAAAAAGGTTACTAATGTTGGAGCACCAACTGAAAATGGAGATGTAACTAATAAACAATATGTAGATGCAGGAAGAACAACTGTAACGTCTTCAGATAATTCAATAATTGTTGAAAATAAAGGGACAGATCCAAATAAATCATATGATTTAAAAGTAAATGTTGATGGAGATACTATAGTAATTGAAAATGGTAAGTTAAAAGCAAATATACCAACAGTTGAAATACCTAAAGGTGAAATAGAAAAAGAAGATAAAGGAACTGTAAAAGCTAAATCTGGAGATGAAACTAAATTAACTACAACATTAGAAGTAGCAAAAGCAATAAATAATTCAGGATTTAGTGTAGTATCAAATGATGGAACTAAGACATTAATAAATCCAGGAGAAGAAGTTAAGTTTATAAATGGAAATGCAACAACATCAACTGTAACACAAGATGGAAATAATGTAACGGTTAAATATGATATTAATACAGATGGAAGTACTATAACTATTAATAATGAAGGTAAATTAACAGTAGATAGTGGAAGCATATTAACTACATCTAATAATGGCAAGAAAGAAGCTACAACACCTGATAGTAATAAAGTAGCTAAAACTGGTGATGTGGTAAATACTGTTAATGCTTTAGGAAATAATACTATTAAATTAGGTGGAGACAATAGTTCTTCAACTAATGCTCAAACATTAAATAAAGAAAATGGAATTAAGTTTAATGTATTAGGTGATGGAAATATCAATACAGAAGCTACTGGAGATAATATAAATGTTAAATTATCTAAAGATTTAAAAGGAATAGATTCTATAGGTAAAAGCACTCAAGATGGAGATAATAAACCTAAGATAACATTTACAAATAGTAATATTACAGTAAATGCTCCAATTAGTATGGGTAATAAACAAATAACAGATCTTGCAAGTGGATTAGGAAATACTAAATTAGAAGAGGTAACTGGAAATACTTTAACAAATGCAGTAAATGTTGCAGATCTTAAAAAAGCAATAGAAGATAATAAATATAGCTTTAAAGTAGAAGCAGCAGCAACTCAAGAAGGAAGTATATCAGGAACACCTGCACAAAAAATTGTAGAAAAAGATAATGTTGTTAAATTACAAGCAGGTAAGAACCTAAACATAGATCAAAATGATAAAGTATTTACTTATTCATTAAAAGATGATCTTTCAGATTTATCAAGTGCTACTTTTAAAAATCAAGACGGTGATACAACTACATTAAATTCAAATGGAATAACAATAAACCCAGTAGTAAAAGAAAATGGTAAAAAAGAAGTTACTTTAACAAAAGATGGGTTAGATAATGGTGGAAACAAAATCACAAATGTAGCTGATGGAGAAGTAAGTGATACATCTAAAGAGGCAGTAAATGGATCACAATTAAATGCAGTTAAGAAAGAAGCATCTAAACATACAACAGTATCAGTAGATGGTGGAGATAAAGATAATAAAGATGGAGATGCTAATGGTAATTTAGTATTAACAGAAACAGAAAATGCAAATGGTGGAAAACATTTTGATATTAAACTTGCTGATAAAGTTAATTTAGGTAAAGATACTAATAAAATAATATTAGATGGTACATCTGGACAAATAACTTCAGGACCAATAACAATTAACACAGGATCAAATGGAACTATTAATGGATTAACTAATTTAGATTGGAATCCTATTAATCCTGTTGCAGTTTCTGGACAAGCAGCTACAGAAGACCAACTAAAGAAATTAAATGATCATGTAAATACAAGTATATCTAATTACGGATTTATTGTTACTGCAAACAAAGCAGGAACAGGGAAAGTAACAGGTAATACTGATCAAAAAATAGGTAATGGAGATAAAATAACATTAAAAGCAGGTAATAACTTAGAAGTAGAACAAAATGGAAAAGACTTTACTTTTGCTTTAAATAAAGATCTAACAGGACTAGATAGTATAAAAGTAGGAAAAGATGGATTAGATGGAA
>NZ_LOHX01000013.1 GCF_001559775.1 Streptobacillus felis
TTTAGAAAAAATATTTTTATTTAAAATATAAAAAATTATTAATGTTAAAGCAACTTAAATAGGTGTCCATCTTATTTCTGTTGTTATCCCAATTTTGAATACACTTGATCCAGCAATTAACCATAGAATACCATCAATTAATAATAAAATATGCTTATTCACTTTAATCATTTTTTCACCTTATCAAATCTAAATTCATTTTTATCCATTTTTTGATTTATTATTTCTAATGGATCTAATCCTAAAACATTAGTTAAATGTAAACAATATATCATAATATCAGCAAGTTCTTCTTCTACATTTTCACTGTCATATGATACTTCACCCCATTGAAAGTTTTCTAATAATTCTGCAGCTTCTATTATAATTGATTTTGAAAGATTCTCTGGTGTGTGAAATTTATTCCAGTCTCTTTCAACTACAAATTTTTCCAATCTTTTTAATAAATTTTCCATTTATATC
>NZ_LOHX01000014.1 GCF_001559775.1 Streptobacillus felis
TCTTTTCCATCTTTTCCTGGTACTCCTTTAGGTCCTGTTAGTCCTATAGTTCCTATTCCGTCTTTTCCTGAAATTGATACTGCATCTTTTCCATCTTTTCCTGAGATTCCTATCTTACCATCAAGTCCATTTGTACCTGGTTGTCCATCAATTCCAGCTGCTCCTGTTGGTCCTGTTATTGATACTCCATCTTTTCCTGGTGTTCCATCTAATCCATCTTTTCCAACTTTTATGCTATCAATTCCTGTTAAGTCTTTGTTTAATGAATATGTGAATTTAGTTCCTTCTTGGTTAATGTTTAAATTTTTACCTGATTGTAATGTTATTGTTGAATTTTTTAAAACATCTTTCAATTCTTTATTACCACTTAATGTTCCACCATCTGTATTTGAAGTAATTTTAAAGTTATATGAGTTTTCTGTTATAGCTTTTTTTAAATCTTCAACATTAACTGCATTTTTTAATGTATCTCCACTTGCATCCGCCAATGTAGTTCCATCTAAACCACTCTTAAGATTATTAATTTGATTATCTCCAACATTAATTGGTGCATCTACATTTATTGAAGTATCTCCAAATCTAATTTTTGGTTTATTTTCTCCACCACCTATAGACGTAATATCTTTAATATCTTTAGACAGTTTAATTTCTAATTTACCTTCTTTTTCTATTACACCAATATTTCCATCAGTTAAATTATTTTCTTCGGCTCCACCTATTATTTCTAAAGTTTCATTTAGTTTTTTATCTATTACTTTAGCACTATCACCTTTAAATCTTAATCCATCTTTTAATGTTGCTACTGTTTCTTTTTCTCCATTTGGTTTTTCATAGATAATTCTTGTCTTAGTCTCTCCATTAGCTCCATCATTTCCATCTAGACCTTTTTCTCCATATTCTACACGGATTTTTGCTTCTGCATCTTTTCCATCTTTTCCTGGTA
>NZ_LOHX01000015.1 GCF_001559775.1 Streptobacillus felis
CAAAAAATAGGTAATGGAGATAAAATAACATTAAAAGCAGGTAATAACTTAGAAGTAGAACAAAATGGAAAAGACTTTACTTTTGCTTTAAATAAAGATCTAACAGGACTAGATAGTATAAAAGTAGGAAAAGATGGATTAGATGGAACACCAGGAAAAGATGGAGTATCAATAACAGGACCAACAGGAGCAGCTGGAATTGATGGACAACCAGGTACAAATGGACTTGATGGTAAGATAGGAATCTCAGGAAAAGATGGAAAAGATGCAGTATCAATTTCAGGAAAAGACGGAATAGGAACTATAGGACTAACAGGACCTAAAGGAGTACCAGGAAAAGATGGAAAAGATGCAGAAGCAAAAATCCGTGTAGAATATGGAGAAAAAGGTCTAGATGGAAATGATGGAGCTAATGGAGAGACTAAGACAAGAATTATCTATGAAAAACCAAATGGAGAAAAAGAAACAGTAGCAACATTAAAAGATGGATTGAAATTTGCTGGAGATAATGGAACTACAGTAATAGATAAAAAATTAAATGAAAAACTTGAAATTGTTGGTGGAGCA
>NZ_LOHX01000016.1 GCF_001559775.1 Streptobacillus felis
TTAAATACGGAACTGAGGGGGGGATTATATGAAAAAGCTAAAGATTTTAAGAAATTTGAACTAGAATAATTTGGAGATTTTAAGGCAAGTTACACTAAAGAATTGTTTAGAATAATTAAACAATATAATACATGTAAATGGGATGATTCACTAGAAGACTTCAAACATCAATTAAACATACCTGAAACCTATAACATAAATGATATTGATAAAAGAAAAATAAAGCAAATACAGAAAGAATTAGAAAAAAAATATTATTTAAAAGTTAAAAAAAAATACAAAAAAAATGGAAAGGGCCGTCCTTCAGTTGTAGGATTAATTTTAAAATATACAATTTTTTGTAACAAGA
>NZ_LOHX01000017.1 GCF_001559775.1 Streptobacillus felis
TATTATCTGTATCTCCACCATCTACTGATACTGTTGTATGTTTAGATGCTTCTTTCTTAACTGCATTTAATTGTGATCCATTTACTGCCTCTTTAGATGTATCACTTACTTCTCCATCAGCTACATTTGTGATTTTGTTTCCACCATTATCAAGTCCATTAGATGTTAGACTTACATTAGCTTTACCATCTATTCCTGAATCTATAGTAATACCGTTACCATTAATTATTGTTGTATCTCCTGAAGCATTTTTAAATTCTGAACTTGTTAATCCTGTTAATTCTTTAGATAATTTAACTTCAAGTTTTCCTTCTTTTGCATTTATTCCAATGTTTCTATCTGATAACTTAGTCTCATCTGCTCCACCAACAATTTCAAGTTTTTCATTTAATTTTTTATCTATTACTGTAGTTCCATTATCTCCAGCAAATTTCAATCCATCTTTTAATGTTGCTACTGTTTCTTTTTCTCCATTTGGTTTTTCATAGATAATTCTTGTCTTAGTCTCTCCATTAGCTCCATCATTTCCATCTAGACCTTTTTCTCCATATTCTACACGGATTTTTGCTTCTGCATCTTTTCCATCTTTTCCTGGTACTCCTTTAGGTCCTGTTAGTCCTGTA
>NZ_LOHX01000018.1 GCF_001559775.1 Streptobacillus felis
TATTAAGTTCTAATACAACACATAAATATTTAATTGGGTATTTAGATTTAAGCTCTTCTATGGTAAGATATTTAGCTAAATTTACTTTTGCTTTAGGCTCTCCAATATTTCTTCGTTTTTTTTTAAGATCTCATTTTCAGCTTTTAATAATTCAATTTCTTTATTTTTTAGTTTAAGTAATATTTCATATCTCTCTTTTTCGCTAGAGGCTGAATTTATTTCGCTAGTTATTTGTTTTTTTTCATATTTAATAACCCATGAATAAAGATTAGGATATTTAACACCATATTTAGTACATATATCTTTGTAATTTTTCCCTTTTTCTATACATTCTTTTGCAATACTCATCTTAGTTTCTTTACTTAGTTTAGGACTTCTCATAGAGTATATCTCTCCTTTAGGATCATATTCTTTTAATATACCCTTATTATACTGATAAATCCAATTTTTTACAACATTTTTACTAATTAAATACTCTATTTCTAATTGTCGAGTACTTTTTCCAGCAAGATATTCATTTATTACTTTTTGTTTAAATTTTATAGTATATGATCGATTATGCTTACCTACTTCTTTAAGACCTTTTTCTCCATGAAATCTATATTTTGAAGCAATAATACTTAGAGTCCCTGTAGCAATATTATATTCTTTTGCTACAACTGAAATTGGAATTCCTTCTTCAATATTTTTAACCATTTTAAGTCTTTCTTCAAATGTAAATTTACCTTTTCTTACCATAAAAAAAATGTACCTCCAAACTTTTTCACATTTCTGTGTCCA
>NZ_LOHX01000019.1 GCF_001559775.1 Streptobacillus felis
TGACCTCTTTTTATATATTTTTCAACTAATTTAAGAAATTTATCTCTTTTTGGTGTACTTTTTTTCTTTTTACCTTCTAAATATATTTCATTAGCCTTAATAGAATTATAAACAACAAAATCATGGGTACAATTATTTTTATGAAATCTAGGGCACTTATTACAAACTACAGGTTGTTTCTTTAATATGTCACAATTATGTTCATCAATTGTTGAAATATGTCCATATGGTAATCTAGAATTAAATTTTAGTACCCTTCTATTGGTAATCTCTCTAAGTATTGTGTGATAAGAAACCCCTATTAATTCTGAAATATATTTTATTGATTTACCTTTTCTTAAATACATTTCAATTTTAATTCTATCACTAATTTTTAATTGCATTTTTATCTCCATTCTTAGTTAATTTTGTGCATTTCATTAAAAAAAAATTGTGCATTTGCCCCTAAAAATGTAGAACAAAATATTATTCCAACACACCTATTTTAAAAAGTTATAGCTATTGTGTCAATGAAATCAAAAAATGGACCATATACCAAACAAGATTAAAATCCTGTATTTATGGTATTTAGTCCATATTTTTTATTGTGTGCATTTCATTGTAAACATTAC
>NZ_LOHX01000020.1 GCF_001559775.1 Streptobacillus felis
GAAATTTTTTGAAGGAGTAAATAAATATTTTTTTTCATTTTCTTCCATTGTTTTGGCTTTTCTCTTCTTTTCTTTTTAAATATATCTTTCTAAATTTTCTTTTTTGAATTATTCTAAAGCACTTTTAAATTCTTGACTTTTTGGTTCTAGATTTTCATGTTTTTGATTAAGTCTAGAAAATTGTTTTTTCATAGCATTGTTTA
>NZ_LOHX01000021.1 GCF_001559775.1 Streptobacillus felis
TAAAAATTTAATAGTTCTCTATTATTAGACATAATACTTTCACAAAATTCTATAAATCCACTACTACCAATTATACATCTTGAACCACTACCCATTATACATAATTTCCCATATATATACATGTCTTGTTTAAATTTTTCAAGTTCTTTTTCAAAAAGTAAATTTTTTGAAGCTCTAAAGATATATATATTCCCAATAAAATCCATAATTGATAAGGACCTTCTTTTTTTTATTATACGTTCTAATCTTTCTTTTTCGTTTTCTATAGCTGAACTCAAGTTATCTATTACTAAATTAGTTCTTTCTTCTTTAATTTTTTTAGTTACTAACATTTTACACCTCTATTTAATTTTATTCTCTACCTTTAAAGGAACAAATATTATTTCACCATTCTTTTTATTTATTCCAATTACAGCTGTTCTAATATTATCGATATTATTCTCCAAAAGTTCTTTTTCTTTTTTAGGCAATTTATTAGCAACAGATTTTATCCAATTTTCAGATAATTGTCTAGTTTTATCTATACCTTTTTCTAGAAGTGTCATAGACCCTGATTCATAATTCTTTAAATTTGATATTTGCTTACTATCTATTACCCAAAGTTCCTTAGTCTTTTTATTATATACTAAATGATCTATTCCATTATTACTTCCATATTTACCATCAAGCACTTCTAAATCTGGAGTACTCTTGAATATATCATTTATTATTTTTTCTGTTTTCTTACCAGTTGAATCTCCATTTCTTATTATATCATCTATTTGTGTACCAATTTTTTTTGTATCATAAGATACCTTATATCCTTTTTCTGTCACAACTGAACCTTTAATTCTATTTTTAGGTATAATAACATCATCCGATTTTGTAACAGATAATATATCTCCTATGTTTGATGGTTTGGTTCTATCTATAACTTTTATTGATTTTTCAGTTTTTGATATCGAGTTTAAAGTATCATCACTTTTTGACACTATCTTTAAACCATCATCTAACTTATCTAATGTTTTTATCGCATCATCAGTTTTTGATAAACTCTTTACAACATTTTTTGTAAGTTTTGCTGTTTGAACTACTCCTATAACAGTTGACGTTCCTTTGACAAAATAGTAAGATTTATCTCCAACTATTTTATTTAATGTTGTCTTACAGTCATCACCTTCACAGCCTCTTATTATCCTATCTATCTCATCTACACTATCTAATATAGTAATAGCTCCAACAGGTATGCTTATTCCACCAGTACCTACCATTACAGCTACGTCTCCTACAATTGAAACTGTATGTAATGTTACTAGACCCACTTTTTTTAATAATTGAAATTCTTCTGTTTTTGTATAGACTTCTAGTTTTTTACTATTTCTTTCATTTATTATCTCTAAATAATGATTGGATAGCATAGATGAATTGATTAGCTTATCACTAACAACTTTAGCATCTCTAGGAATATCTAAAAGATTATCTTTTTCTAAGTTAGTTATCTCTTCACTACCATTTAATACATATTCTGAATATATATTACCTGCTGTTGCTCCAAGTAACTTGCCATCTTTTTTTATTCTTCCCTCTGT
>NZ_LOHX01000022.1 GCF_001559775.1 Streptobacillus felis
AAATTTGCTTTTAATTATATAAAAAAAAAAAAAAAGACTTTAAGTCTTCTATTGTACAAAAATTTTTTTATAGTATTTTTTGAAAGTCCTGTATCTTTTTGACATCTATACATAGTTGCATTTGGATCATTTTTTTTATATTCTATTACAATATTCCGTCTATTTTTTCTTCCATTTTTATAAGTCCATTTAATGCCATTTCTGTGTTCTCTTAAATCTCGAATTAATCAAATTGTTTCTAAATAATCTTTTTGTTTTTGATATATCCTTTTTATTTTTTGATTGTTTATTC
>NZ_LOHX01000023.1 GCF_001559775.1 Streptobacillus felis
TTAGTATAATTTATATTTTATTAAAAGTCAATAAATTTTTATCATTAAATAACCCTTTTAAACTCTCCATAAAACCTCTTTACTTTTTACCCTTCGTGGCGTTATATTATCAATGAATTTTCTCCAGCTTTTCATTAAATTCCTTATAGCCACTGTCAAACAGTTGTTATAACTCCCTAGTGGTTTTGTCCTAAAGGAGCAAAACACACGGAGCAAAGGGCAAGCCCCTTGACCCCATTTTTTCTATTTAACATTAGTAAAAATGCTTGACTTTTTATAATATAGTGTGATATATTTATTTTGCAATTCAAAAAAGATAGGAGAGATTTTATGTTAAAAACTAAGAAACATTTAATGTTATTAGCATTATTATTTATTCCTGTGTTAGGGTTTTCACAAGATAGCAAAAACAAACTCGAAGAAAATAAAGAAGTCCCTTCAATGATTGCAATCAAAAATGAAGAGGAAATAATTATGAAACCTGGTATCTCACTATATGGAGCTAGAGGTAGAGAACTTGGAAACATTATAGGTGGAGCAATTGGTGGAGTAATTGGTAGCACTATTTCTGGAGGGGCTACTGGTGGTTTAGGAGCTACTGTTGGTGGAATAGGTGGCTCTGTAATAGGAGGCCATGCTGGTGGAAATATTGGAGATGCAATTGAAGATTATATTGTAAAACCAATTGCAGATAAAATAAAAAATGGGAAAAATAAAAACTAATGAAGCATCTAAATAGTAAATTATTATTAAGAATATTAGGAATATTAATATATGTTTTAATTCACATTGTATTTCTTTTTATTGAAAAAAAATATAATATAAGTTCTAAATATTTTACTTTAATTAAACATTCATTTTTAGGAATAACCATATATTATTTTATTTTTTATAAAACAAAAAAATATTAATTTTTTATACTCAAAAAGAAAGTACTTCCTTTACGAAATTGGATCGTATCAAGCAAAGGCTTTCTTTTTTTTTTAAAATATGGTAAAATATATTTGTAAAAACGATATAACATATAAAAAAAAGTTAGCTGCGAACTAACTTTTTTTTTTATATTTTTTTATGATATAATATTTTTGCAACCTGCAAGTTAGGAGGTGCAATATGTTATATCGGATCATAAAAATTTTATTTTTTATTTTGATTTTTTTATTATTAGCTCAGTTAGCTTTTTAACAAAAATCAATTTGAAATTTGGAATTTTTTGGGAGTGTCGCAGCACTCCTTTTTTTTTATTTAGAGCCATTAATTTATTTTGAAAAACATAAATTAATTTACTTGTTTTGGTCGTTTAAATGCCCTAAATTTAATTTTAAAGTCGTTAGCCTAGTATAAGTATTCCTCAACTGAAAAATGGCTTAAATTTGAAAATTTGGGCTTATATTTTGTTTTATTTTTTTATTTCACTTCAAGCCTTTATGGCAAGTATTTTTTTTAAAACACGATTACAGTTTCTTATTTAAAATTGAAAATTTTATAGAAACGGGTAAGCGTGCATAGTAATTTTTTATTACTATGTTTTTAAAAAAATCACGGTTAGTGTTTCTCGTAAAATTGTTCAATTTTTAGAGAAACGCCTAAGCGTGCATAGTAAAATTTGCTTTTACTATGAAAAAGAAAAAAAGAAGACTTTTAGTCTTCTATGTTCCAATATTTTTTTATAGTATTTTTTGAAAGTCCTGTATCTTTTTGACATCTATACATAGTTGCATTTGGATCATTTTTTTTATATTCTATTACAATATTCCGTTTATTTTTTCTTCCATTTTTATCAGTCCATTTAGTGCCATTTCTTTTTTGTCTTAAATCTCTAATTAATCTAATTTCTTCTAAATGATCTTTTTGTTTTTGATAATTCCTTTTATTTTTTTGAATGTTTATTCCTGTTATTTTTTCAATATCTTTTCTTGGAAAAGTTGCATAATTTTCTTTATATGCTTTCAAGGCATCTTCTATATCTTCTTCAGTAAAATGATTATCTTCATTGTCAGTTAATTTCTCCATAGGTTCTAATAATGAATAGGCATTTTCTTTTAATTCTTCATAATCTATTCCACATTTAATTGCATACATAGCTAACGACATTAAACAAAAATATCTATGGCCTTCTTTAACTTCATTACCTTTTATTTTCTCAAACCACCAATCATATAAATCTCTTTTTATATTCCATTTTCCTCTTATTTCTTTTCTTACAATTCTTCTTTCATACCAATCAGGGAAAAGTTCCTTTGCTTTTTTTAAACTAATTCTTTTCGGCTTATATGTTGTATTATTTATTGCTTGTAATTCTTCTTTTGTTAATCTTTTTTTTCTATCATAAATAAACTTATTTAAATCTTCTACAGTTAAAAATTTACTATCTTCATTATAAAATGCTGTAACAGTTTCACCAAATTTTGTTTTAGTTCCAGGTAATCTAAATCCTTGAAATATACCTTGCACTTGTTTCTCTTTAATACTAGATGTATACATATTCCAAATTTCAACCGTTAATTTATATTTAAGATCCTTAAGTAATTCTTTTATATTAGGAAATAAAGCAATAGGCTTTTCAAATAAATAATATAAATGAACTCCATTACCACTATTAACTATAATATTTGCTATAGGTATTCTAATATGCTTCATTTGATGCAAAATATCAGTTAAATTTTGCATTTTTACACCATCTATGTCGAATGCTAAACCATAACAATATCTAGCATTATTAGCAGTTCTATTTCTACCAATATAAGTTATAGGCGAACTAATAGCAAAATCTGCACCATTAATATAATCTAATTCTTCTAAATCTTTAGTAATAATCCAATTTTTATTTTTATCTTTTTGAACATCGACACAAATAGCATTATACTTACCTTCAATATAATTACTTTTACCTTTTTCTTCAAAAGATATTTCATCATTTCTACTAAAAATAATATCAAAAAAATCATAAAGATCTAATCTTCTAAAAGAAAAATAACTATTAAAAGTTAAGTACAAATTTTTATCATTAAATAACCCTTTTAAACTCTCCATAAAACCTCTTTACTTTTTACTCTTCGTGGCGTTATATTATCAATTTATTAT
>NZ_LOHX01000024.1 GCF_001559775.1 Streptobacillus felis
AAAAAATAAAATAAAAAAAAAATTGTTAAAAATCTAAATAAAATTGTTGAGAATCAGTTATTGTAAAAGGATAAAATGAATATATCAAAAAAAAGAATAAAAAAAAAAGTTAGTACGCAGCTAACTTTTTTATGTTCATTCATTTTACAAATATATTATATCATATTTTTTTAAAAAAGTTAAATAAAAAATAAGAGGGTTGCCCCTCTCGAACCATACACATTAATTTAAAATAATATAGTTTACCTTGAATTTCAAAAAATTGACAATTATACTAAATGTTTTTTGAAATATTTATGCCATATTACTAAGTTAACAAAGTTACATTGATTTCTAAAATTATAATCTTCATAGTTAACCTTAACACTAATTCTTTCATCTTTATTTTGATATCTATTTTTACTTTATAAATAATTAT
>NZ_LOHX01000025.1 GCF_001559775.1 Streptobacillus felis
ATAGTAATATTACAACTAAAGCTTCAGATTCAAAAGTAGAGGTTATGTTAAACAAAGACATCACAGTTGATAGTTTAACTGTAACTAATGGTCCAGTTATTAATGGTGATGGTTTAAATATGAATAATAAACCTATCAACAATTTAGCAGACGGAAAAACAGCTACTGATGCAGTAAATAAAGGACAACTTGATAAAGCTGCAGCAGCATCAAAAACAGAGGTAACAGGAACAGGACCTATAGTAATAGATCCGGTAACAACAGGAACAAATGGACAAAGTATATATAATGTTAAGGTAACTACAGGAAATCTAACATCATCAAGTCCAACATATTTAACAGTAACTGATGGAACAGGTAAATTAGTTGGAGGAAATGCAAGTATAGATTTAACACAAGCAACAAAAGATAAGATAGATAATGCAGCAACAAAAGATTTAAATAACCTAACACAATCAGGAAATAATGTAATAAATAACCTTGCAAAACAAGCGATAACAGTAGTAGAAGGAACTAATACTCATGTTAAAGAAAAAAATGTAGAAAATGGATTAAAAACATTTAC
>NZ_LOHX01000026.1 GCF_001559775.1 Streptobacillus felis
TCCTTCTTCGGCTTTTACTACCTAGGCATCCTCCATGTGCCCTTAATTAGCTTTTTAATCATCTTTTCTATATTTTTTTACAGTTTAACTACTTATCTTTTCTTTCGTCTCTGTTTAAAGTTGTAATTCTTTACTTTCTACTATTCATTTCTCATTGTCCTATGTTTTATTGGTGGAGATAAGCGGGTTCGAACCGCTGACCTCCGCAGTGCAAGTGCGGCGCTCTCCCAGCTGAGCTATATCCCCATAAACAATAGTGTCTTTTCTTCTGGTGGGCATAGCTGGACTCGAACCAGCGACCCCTGCGTTATCAGCACAGTGCTCTAACCACCTGAGCTATACGCCCTTACTTTTATAAAAGACTTATAAAAGGAATAAATAAAGCAAACAAACTCAAAGTAATCTAAGTTCTAATAACCCATTTTATGTTTTCTCCTTAGAAAGGAGGTGATCCATCCGCACCTTCCGGTACGGATACCTTGTTACGACTTCACCCCAATCACTAATCAC
>NZ_LOHX01000027.1 GCF_001559775.1 Streptobacillus felis
AAAATAATTTTAACATAAATTTAAGTTTTTACAAAACAAAATATTGTGCATTTGCTCTACACAATTATCAAAAAATAAAAAAAATTTGTGCATTTAAAATTTCCCATTACATATTTTTAAATATAACTTGACTTTATGTGTAATAAATGATACTATAATAATATAAATTGTAATTATTACAAATTTAAAATAAAATCAGGAGGAATGAAATGAATAAAACAATTGATGCTTTAAACTTATATTTAGCAGACTTAAATGTATACTATAGAAAGGTTCAAAATTATCACTGGAATGTAGTTGGGCAAGGATTCTTTACAGTACATGCAAAATTAGAAGAAATTTATGATGGAGTAAATGAAAAAATAGATGTAATAGCTGAAAGAATTTTATCTATAGGTGGAAGACCTTTTGGAAGCATGAAAAAATATTTAGAAATTACTACAATAACTGAAGCTAAAGATGAGGATATTACTGTAAAAGATTTATTAAACAATTTAATATTAGATACAGAAAATTTATTAAAACAAGTTAGAAATTTAAAAGAAATTACAGATGAAGAAGGAGATTTTGGAACAAGTGCTGAACTTGATAATCATATTTCTGAATATGAAAAACTTCTTTGGATGTTTAGAGCCTATGTTAAATAAGTGCAAAAGCTAGATTTTATCTAGCTTTTTTGTTTGAAAAATAATTTGAAATTTAGCTCTTAAAATGTTAGAATATAAATAAAAAGTTTTTGGAGTATATATGATAGGAATAATAGGTGCTATGCACGAAGAAATAGTTGTAATTAAAGAGGAAATGAAAAATTTAATAGTAAAAGATGTTAGTGGAAATAAATTTTATTTAGGGCTATTAAATGATAAAGAAGTAGTACTAGTGGAAAGTGGAATAGGTATGGTTAATGCCTCAATAATTACAACTCTATTAATTAATGAATTTAAAGTTGATAAAATATATTTTTCAGGTGTAGCAGGATCTACATCTGAATTATTAAAAATAGGTGATATAGTTATATCTACAAGATTACAGGAATATCTTTTTGATGCTACTGAATTTGGTTATGAAATGGGTAAAATTCCAAGAATGAGTACATCTATATTTAAACCAGGTAATATTCTGAAAGAAGCTGAAGATAGATTATCGGAAGAAAATATATATTTTGGTGGTATAGTTTCAGGTGATAAGTTTGTTTCAAATAATGAAGAGAAAAAATTTATAGGTAAAAATTTTGATAGTTTATGTTTGGATATGGAATCTGCAGCAGTTGCACATTCAGCAACTGTGCTTGGTGTAGATTTCTTAATTATTAGATCAATTTCAGATACTGTAAATGGAGATGCTACTATGGAATTTGAAAAATTTGTTAATTTAGCAGCACAAAATTCTAAAAATATACTTACTAAGTTAATATAGGTGATAATATGAGAAGATTAAGAAAAATATATAAATTAATATTTTGGATAATACTTTTATTAGGATTATTCTTTACTTATTCAAAAATAAAATATATAAAAAAAGTTGCATATAATAATACGGATTTAATATTACAAGAATTTAATATTAGAAAGTTCAACTTTTTTGATGATAATAATATAGAAAAAAAATTAGAAAATAAAAAAGTAGAAAAAAAAGAAAATGAGGAAGAAAAAGTAGAGGAAAAAGTAGAAAAAAAAGCAGAAGAAAAAAAAGAAAATGAGGAAGAAAAAATAGAAAAGAAAGAAAAAAATACTTTAGAGGATAAAAGTGAGACTGATAAAGAATTAGATAAAATCATTCAAAAACATGTTGAAAAAAAAGAAGGAAAAAATAATGGAAATTAGTAAAAAACTTTTAGAAATGTTACAAAAAGAGTATAAAGAAGAAAAAAATATTATTTGTGGTTGTGAAGAAATTTCGTTTGAAGACTTTGTAAAATTTAGAATAGTTGAATTAGAAAAAGAGGAGACAAAATGAGAATAGGTTTATTTTCAGATACATATTTACCTCATGCAAATGGGGTAGCTGTTTGTGTAGATACCTTAAAAAAAGGATTAGAAAATTTAGGTCATGATGTATATGTGATAACTTGTAACAATAATTTGAAATTAGTAATGGAAGATAACGTTTTAAAATTACCTTCTTTTCTATTAAAAGATTTCTATAATTATTCATTTACAGGACCATTTCATTTAAAAGCTATAAATGAAATTAGAAAATTAAAATTAGATATTATACATATACATACAGAATTTGGAGTTGCAATATTAGGTAGAATTATTGCTAAAGCTTTAGGTATACCATTAGTATATACTTATCATACTATGTTAGAAGACTATACACATTATATTAATTTTATGAATATTGATTTACTAGATAAACCCTCTGTAAAATTAGTGGAGATTATTTCAAAAATGTATTGTTATCCATCAAATACAGTAATAGTGCCATCAAAAAAAACTTATGATGTTTTAATGAAATATTCTATAAAAAATAATGATGTAAGAGTATTGCCATCAGGTATAGACTTAGAAAGGTTTAATAATCCAAATAAAGAAAATATAGAAAAATTGAAAAAAGAATATAATTTGGAAGACAAAAAAGTAATGATTTATCTTGGTAGAGTTGCTAAAGAAAAAAATATAGAAATTTTACTAGAAACTTTTAAAAGAAGAAAAGATTTAATTTTATTAGTAGTAGGTGAAGGTCCAGAACTTAAATATTTTAAAGAAAAGTATAACTATGAAAATATAATGTTTTGCGGTAAAAAAGAATATACTGAAGTTGCAGACTATTATTCTCTTGCAGATGGATTTATTTCGGCGAGTAATTCGGAAACACAAGGATTAACTTTTATTGAAGCAATGTCTACAGGTAAAGTATTATTTTGTAGTGATAGAGTTGTATTAAATGACTTACTTTATGAAAATGAAAATGGTTACTTCTTTGACACATCAGATGAATTAAATGATAGAATAGATGAATATTATGCTTTAAGTAAAGAAGAAAGATTATCTATGTCTAATAAATCATTAGAAGTTTCAAAAAGATATGATTTAAAATTATTTATAGAAAAGATTGTAGAAATATATACAAAAAATTTAGGTAAGGTTTACAGAGTAAAAAAAGTTAAATACACTAAAAATGATACAATAAAAATACAAATAAGAAGAAGAGTATATAGAATTAGTAAAGAACTGTTTGAAGAATTGAATTTAAAGGTAAATGATAAAATTGATAAGAATGTTTTAAGTACAATAATTGAAAATAAAATATAAAATACTGATTTTCCTAAATTAAAATAGTAAGTGTCTAAA
>NZ_LOHX01000028.1 GCF_001559775.1 Streptobacillus felis
CTGAGCTTTTCGCAGCTTATCACGTCCTTCTTCGGCTTTTACTACCTAGGCATCCTCCATGTGCCCTTAATTAGCTTTTTAATCATCTTTTCTATATTTTTTTACAGTTTAACTACTTATCTTTTCTTTCGTCTCTGTTTAAAGTTGTAATTCTTTACTTTCTACTATTCATTTCTCATTGTCCTATGTCATCTTTTAGAACTCCTTCAAGTAAAAGGAATAAATAAAGCAAACAAACTCAAAGTAATCTAAGTTCTAATAACCCATTTTATGTTTTCTCCTTAGAAAGGAGGTGATCCATCCGCACCTTCCGGTACGGATACCTTGTTACGACTTCACCCCAATCACTAATCACACCTTAGGTACTTCCCTCCTTACGGTTAGGCCAGTAACTTCAGGTGCAACTAAC
>NZ_LOHX01000029.1 GCF_001559775.1 Streptobacillus felis
ATCCTTTGAATTATTTTAAATTTTTTCGCTATTTTCTAAAATTCTATTGTACTCATTTTCCTTAAAATTTTTGAAAGTGGAATTAAAATTTGATAAATTTAAGCTAACATCATATTTATATTTTTGTAATTCACTATGATGTTCATTTAGAATTTTTTTTATATTTAATATGTTCTTAGAAGAGTTAAATTTATCGATTCTTTGTATTGAGTTAAATTGCATTTTGATCTCCTTTCAAATTTTCTTATTTAAATATATTATACCATAGATTTTTGTAAACGTAAAAAGTCCTTCGACTGCAGTGACATTTTTTGTTCCAAAAATATTACACAGGC
>NZ_LOHX01000030.1 GCF_001559775.1 Streptobacillus felis
ATTAATCGCAAGACCTATAACTGATATAACATTTTTACTATATTTTTCTATTAGAAATCCTATTTTATCAGTTAATAAAGTCTTTAAATTATCAGGTGCTTTGAATTGAGATTGTTTTCTTCTAGTAACAATGATAATTCTATTTATTTTACTAACTAGATTATCAATGGAACCTGAACCAACATTAATTCAAATTACTTTTTTA
>NZ_LOHX01000031.1 GCF_001559775.1 Streptobacillus felis
TTTTATGGCGAGTAGTTATAAACATAAGGGTATAGTTATAGGTCTGGATTGGCCTATACTTGGTACTGTAGGTGAATTTTGGATAGTATCTTTACTTTTAATACTTATTACACTTATTTTAGTTTTAATATTTTCAAAACTTGGTGTTAGTAGTATATTACTTTTTTCAGGTATAGTTAATCCTATGATAGTAGTTCCAGCATTAATAGTAGCTAATAGAAACTTATTAAAAATATTAATATTAGGAACAATAATCATTCCTATATACCTTATGGTTTCAACCAGTATAGCACTTTCTATTAATGAACTTTATAAAAGTATAGGTGGTATAGGTTATAATGGTCAATTAATAAGCTATAATGCATTTGAAAGTCCATATTTTAGATGCGCAATGATAAACTTCTTTGAATTTAAAGTATATGGAATTATTGCGTTTGGAATTGCAATTTCGT
>NZ_LOHX01000032.1 GCF_001559775.1 Streptobacillus felis
ATAGGATTTGATACAGACTATAGGTCATTTAATCCTAGGGTAAAGCTTGGAGTAAATTTTGATTTATCAAGATTAAATATAGACTCGTCTATAGAATACAATAAAAGATTTAGAGCACTTTTTGCTTTGAAGTTTGATGTGGTAAAATAGGAGGTGATTCAAGGAATTTAAGGTCCTGAATCACCTTTTTATATATATCAAATACCTGTATATCAATTAATGTTAAAAAGTGCAAAAAAAATATATTGAATATATTTGTAATTTATGATAAATTAAACATAAAGAATATTAATTTATGGAGGGCATATGTCGGACTTAAGATTTTTTGTGGAAAAGAAAAAGCATTGTGACTTTGAATCAAGGAGGTTATTAAAGCAACTGCAAGAAGAGTTGGGCGTAGTGTCTTTAAAGGACATTAGAATACTTAACTGCTATGATGTTTTTAACTGTCCTGATGATGTAGAGAATATAAAGAAAATGATATTATCTGAACCGGTAACAGATGATATTTTTGACAAGCTAGATTTAAATGGTGAAAAATATTTTGCTATAGAGTACTTGCCGGGACAATTCGATCAAAGGGCTTCGTCTGCAATGCAGTGCGTAGATATAATAACAACGTCAAATACAAATATAGATATAACAACTTCTAAAATTTTCATAGTATATGGTGAAGTGTCAAATGATGAACTTCAAAAAATAAAAAACTATCTAATCAATCCCATAGAAACAAGGGAAAAGAATCTAAACATCCTAGAAAAAGAAAAACTAACTATCAATACAGACGTAATTACTTACGATAATTTCATAGACTTAAACTCAGAAGAACTTGAAAACTTAAGAAAAGAATTAGGACTTTCAATGACTTATGAGGATATTTTACATATTCAAAATTACTATAAATCAGAAAAAAGAAATCCAACAGAAACAGAAATAAAAGTTTTTGATACATATTGGTCAGACCATTGTAGACATACTACATTTGAAACTAGAATAAATAAAGTAGAATTTCCAGATAGTGAATATGGAAAATTTTTAAGTTCAGAGTTTAATAAATATTTAGAAATAAAAGAAAGTGTTGCAAAACATAAGAACATTACTTTAATGGATCTTGCAACAGTAATACCTAAATATTTCAAAAAAAGAGGAAAATTAGATAGTTTAGAAGTAAGTGAAGAAAATAATGCATGTTCAGTATATATAGATGTTGAAACAGAGAAGTTTGATGGAGAAAAACAAGTAGAAAAATGGTTGTTAATGTTTAAAAATGAAACTCATAATCACCCTACTGAAATAGAACCTTTTGGTGGAGCTTCTACTTGTCTTGGAGGGGCTATAAGAGATCCGTTATCTGGAAGAGCATATGTATATCAAGCTATAAGGGTTACAGGTTCTGCTAATCCACTTGAAAGAATTGAAGATACATTAAAAGGTAAATTATCACAAAAGAAAATTACAACAGGTGCAGCACATGGATATTCATCTTATGGAAATCAAATTGGTATAGCAACTTCTCTTGTATCAGAAATTTATCATGAAGGATATAAGGCCAAAAGAATGGAAGTTGGAGCTGTTGTAGCTGCAGCACCACTTGAAAATGTTGTAAGAAAAAGTCCATCAAATACTGATAGTATAATATTACTTGGTGGTAAAACAGGAAGAGATGGATGTGGAGGAGCTACAGGATCTTCTAAAGAACATACTGATGAATCATTATTCTTATGTGGTTCAGAAGTTCAAAAAGGTAATGCTCCTGAAGAAAGAAAAATACAAAGACTATTTAGAAATGGTAATGTTACAAGATTAATTAAAAAATGTAATGACTTTGGTGCTGGAGGAGTTTCAGTAGCTATAGGAGAACTTGCAGATGGAATAGATGTAAACTTAGATTTAGTTCCAGTTAAATATGATGGATTAAATGGTACTGAGCTTGCTATTTCAGAATCTCAAGAAAGAATGGCAGTAGTTGTTGCAAAAGAAGATGCAGAAGAATTTTTAAAAGAAGCAGAAAAAGAAAATCTATTAGCAACTATAGTTGGAAGTGTTACTGATAATGGAAGATTAATACTTAGACATAGAGGTGTAGATATAGTTAATATTTCAAGAGAATTCTTAAATACTAATGGAGCAACAGGACAAATAGATATTAAAGTAGAAGATTTAAATGTTAAGGACTTCTTAAATAGAGAATTATCATCTAATACATTTAAAGATAAATGGTTAGAAAATATTAAAGAATTAAATGTTGCATCAACTAAAGGATTGTCAGAAATGTTCGATTCAAGTATAGGAGCTGGAACAGTATTGATGCCTTATGGAGGTAAATATCAATTAAGTCCTATAGATGTATCTATAATGAAAATACCTATGATATCTAAGAAAACTAATACAGCATCAGCAATAACTTGGGGATATAATCCGTATTTAACAGAGAAATCACCTTATCATGGATCTATGTTTGCTGTATTAGAATCTATAGCTAAACTAGTAGCAGCAGGTGTTGATTACAAGGGAATACACTTATCTTTCCAAGAATATTTTGAAAGATTAGGTAAAGATAGTATTAAATGGTCTAAACCTATGCTTGCATTGCTTGGAGCTATGAGATGTCAACTTGATTTTGAGGTTGCAGCTATAGGTGGAAAAGATTCTATGAGTGGAACTTTTGAAAATATTTCTGTGCCACCAACATTAATATCTTTTGCTGTAAATACAGTTAATTCAAAAGATGTAATATCAACAGATATTAAAGAGGTAGGAAACAAGATATATTTAGTAGAAAATAGAATAAATGATGATTTATCATACGATAGTAATGAGATTAAAGCTAAATATACAAGAGTATTAGAAGAAATTAAAAAAGGAAATATACTAAGTGCAAAAGTAGTTGGAATGGGTGGAATTTCAGGAACTTTATCTCAAATGACTTTTGGAAATAAAATAGGGGTAAAATTATCTAACTTTGATTTAGATTACTTTAAATATATGCCAGGAAGTATAATAATAGAATCTAAAGAAGAATTAGAATTTACATTACTTGGAGAAACTATTAAAGAATTTAGTATATTAATTAATGATGAGAAAATAGATTTAGAAAATCTATTAAATTCTTGGTTAAATAAACTTGATAATGTATTTCCTTATGAATATAGGGAAGAAAAACAAAATATTATTAATATTTCAAAACCTAAGATAGTAGATTATTCATCTAGTGTTAAAGTAGCAAAACCAAGAGTTTTAGTTACAGCATTCCCAGGAACTAACTGTGAATATGATATGAAAAATATTTTTGAAAGAAATGGAGCAGTTACTAATATAACACTATTTAAGAATTTAAGTAAATCACATATAGAAGGATCTATAGATGAAATATGTAAGGAATTAAGAAATAGTCAAATATTTGTTTTACCAGGTGGATTCTCAGCTGGGGATGAGCCAGATGGTTCAGGTAAGTTCATAGCTGCAGTTTTACAAAATCCTAGAGTTAAAGAAGAAATAGAAAACTTCTTACAAAGAGATGGATTAGTATTAGGTATATGTAATGGATTCCAAGCTTTAGTTAAGTCAGGATTACTTCCTTATGGAAAAATAGGGGAAATTACTAAAGATAGTCCAACTTTAACATATAATAAAATAGGAAGACATATATCTCAAATGGTTAAAACTAGAATAGCAACTAACAATTCACCATGGCTTTCAAGCTTTAATGTTGGTGATGAATTTGATATTCCAGTTTCACATGGTGAGGGTAGATTCTTTGCAAATCGTGAGACTTTAGAAAAATTAATAGAAAATGGACAGGTTGCAACTCAATATGTTGATTTTGATGGTAATGCAACTAATGAGTTTAAGTTTAACCCTAATGGATCAGAATTTGCGATAGAAGGAATAATATCACCAGATGGTAAGATATTTGGTAAGATGGGACATTCTGAAAGAGCTGGAGAAAATACTCTTAAAAATGTTCATGGTAATAAATATCAAAATATATTTAAAAATGGAGTAGAATACTTTAAATAATAGGAGGAAAAATGCAAGTAGCAATCATTTTTGGTAGTAAATCAGATCTAGATGTTATGAAGGGAGCAGCAAATGCTTTAAAAGAATTTGATGTAAAATATGAAGCTTTTGTTCTTTCAGCACATAGAGTTCCTGAAATATTAGAAGAAACTTTAGAAAGATTAGAAAAAGAAGGATGTAAAGTAATAATAGCAGGTGCTGGACTTGCTGCACATCTTCCAGGTGTAATTGCATCAAAGACTACTTTACCTGTAATAGGAGTACCGATTAATGCAGCATTAGGAGGAGTAGATGCACTTTATTCTATAGTACAAATGCCTAAGAGCATACCTGTAGCAACTGTGGGAATTAATAATTCATATAACGCAGGAATGCTTGCAGTTCAAATTTTAAGTGTTTCAAATGAGGATTTAAAAAATAAATTAAATAATTTTAGAGTTAAAATGAAGGAAGATTTCAAAAAAAATATATCAGTAGAACTTTAGGAGGATAACATGGAAAAAAGAGAATTCTTATACGAAGGTAAAGCAAAACAACTATATACTACAGATGATAAAAATTTAGTTATAGTTTTATACAAAGATGATGCTACAGCAGGAAATGGTGCTAAAAAAGGAAGCATAAAAAATAAAGGGATATTAAACAATGATATTACAGCATTAATATTCAATCTTTTAGAAGAACATGGAATAAAAACTCATTTTGTTAAAAAACTAAATGAAAGAGAACAACTTTGCCAAAAAGTTGATATATTCCCACTTGAAGTAATAGTAAGAAACTTAATTGCAGGATCTATGGCTAAAAGAGTAGGTATAGAAGAAGGAACTAAACCTGTTAATACTATATTTGAAATTTGCTATAAAAACGATGAATATGGAGATCCATTAATTAATGATCACCATGCTGTAGCTTTAGGGCTTGCAACTTATGATGAATTAAAAGAAATATATGAAATTACAGCTAAAATAAATAATCTATTAAAAGAAAGATTAGATAAATTAGGAATAATATTAGTAGACTTTAAAATTGAGTTTGGTAAAAATTCTAAAGGAGAAATATTACTTGCAGATGAAATTACTCCAGATACTTGTAGATTCTGGGATAAAGAAACAGGTAAAAAATTAGATAAAGATAGATTTAGAAGAGATCTTGGAGATATAGAAGAAGCATATATGGAAATTTTTGAGAGATTAAGCGCTAAATAGGGGATAAAATGAATATATTATTTGATAAAATGGAAGAAGAATGTGGAGTTTTTGGGATATATTCTAAGAATAAAGAGAAAAATATTTCAAAACTAGCATATTATGGACTATTTGCCCTTCAACATAGAGGACAAGAAAGTGCTGGTATTAGTGTTTCGTTAAATGGAGATATACAGACATACAAGAATATGGGTCTAGTAGCTAAGGTGTTTGACGAAAAAATATTAGAAGATTTAAAAGGTAATATAGCAATAGGACATGTAAGATATTCTACTTGTGGTGGTTCAAAAATAGAAAATTGTCAACCACTAGAATCTAAATTTAAATTAGGTCATATTGCTGTTGCACATAATGGTAATTTAATAAATGCTGATGTAATAAGGGAGTTAATGGAAGATGGAGGTTCTACATTTACTACTACTATAGATTCTGAAGTAATTATTAAATTAATAGCTAAAAAAGCTAAAAAAGGTTGTATAGATGCTATAAAAGAAAGTGTTATGGCTATTAAAGGAGCCTATGCGTTAACTATACTAATGGATAATAAATTAATAGGAGTTAGAGATCCATTTGGTATAAGACCTTTATGTCTTGGTATTACAGAAGATGGTGATTATGTATTAGCTTCTGAATCATGTGCTTTAGATGCAGTTGGTGCTGAGATAATAAGAGATATAGAAGCTGGGGAAATGATAATAATAGATGAAAATGGTGTAGAAAGTATTAAATATACTGAAAACAGAAGATTTTCACCTTGTTCATTTGAATACATATATTTTGCAAGACCTGATAGTATAATGGATGGTATAGATGTATATCTTGCAAGAGTTGAAGCTGGTAAAATGCTTGCTAGACAAAATGAAATAAAAGCAGATTTAGTTATGGGAGTACCAGATTCAGGAGTTCCTGCTGCTATAGGGTTTTCAGAAGAAAGTAAGATACCTTATGCACATGGACTTATTAAAAATAAATATATAGCAAGAACATTTATAGAACCAAGTCAAGAAATGAGAGAAAAGGCAGTACTTGCAAAATTAAACCCTATTAAGAGTTCTATAAAAGGCAAGAGTATTATAGTAATAGATGACTCATTAGTAAGAGGAACTACAAGTAAAATACTTATAGAAATATTAAGAAAGGCTGGAGCAAGAGAAGTTCATTTTAAATCAGCTTCTCCACCAGTAAAATTCCCTTGTTATTTCGGTATAGATACAGCTGATAGAGGAGAATTAATAGCAGCTAATAAAACTTTAGAAGAAATAAGGGAAGAAATTAATGCAGATAGTTTAGACTATTTAAAACTTGAAAATATGATAAAAACATTACCTTGCAAGAAATGTTGTGTTGCTTGCTTTAATGGTGATTACCCTATAGATATAGTAAAATAAGGATGGTGAAGTAAGTGAGTACATATAAAGAATCTGGTGTTGATAAAGAAGAAGGATATAAAGCCGTAACTTTAATGAAGGAGAAAGTTGCAAAAACACATAATAGCTCAGTATTAAATAACTTAGGTAGTTTTGGAGCTATGTATGAATTAGGTAAATATGAAAATCCAGTACTTGTTTCAGGTACTGATGGTGTAGGAACTAAACTTGAGATAGCTCTAAAACAAAAAAAATATGATACAGTAGGTATAGATGCAGTAGCTATGTGTGTTAATGATATACTTTGCCATGGAGCTAAACCTTTATTTTTCCTAGACTATTTAGCTTGTGGTAAACTTTCAGCAGAAGTTGCAGCAGAGCTAGTTTCAGGAGTGGCACAAGGATGTTTTGATTCAGGTGCAGCTTTAATTGGAGGAGAAACAGCAGAAATGCCAGGTTTCTATAAACCAGGAGATTATGATATTGCTGGTTTTTGTGTTGGAGTTGTTGAAAGAGATAAAATAATAAATGGTTCTAAAGTAAAACCAGGAGATGTAATCATAGGACTTGCTTCAAGTGGGTTCCATAGTAATGGATATTCTTTAATTAGAAAAATATTTTTTGATTACAATGAAGTTGTTTTAGGAAAGAAAGTTGATGAAATATTACTTACACCTACAAGAATATATGTTAAAAACATACTTAAAATTTTGGAAAAATTCAACGTAAATGGTATGGCACATATTACAGGTGGAGGTCTAATAGAAAATTTACCAAGAGCAATGGCTAAAGATATGTCACCAGTGGTATTTAAAGATAAAGTAGTAGTTCCTGAAATATTTAGAGAATTACAAAGACGTGGTAATGTATCTGATGAAGAAATGTTTGGAACATTTAACATGGGAATAGGATTTACTTTAATAGTAAATGAAGTAGATGTTGAAAATATTTTAGCTGAATTAGAAACATTAGGAGAAAAAGCATTTGTAATAGGACATATAGAAAAAGGGGATAATACATTATGTCTAAAATAGCGGTATTAGTTTCAGGTAGTGGAACTAATTTAAGAAAGATATTAGAAAAAGGTATTGAAGTTGCTGTAATAATTTCTGATAGAAAGTGTTTGGCAGAAGATATAGCAAAGGAATACAATATCCCTTATTTTGAATTTGAAAGAAAAGGAATTTCTGATAAAGTTTGTGAACTTTTAAAGGGATATGATGTTAAATTAATAGTACTTGCTGGATTTCTTTCAATACTTAATGGAGAGATTTTAGATAAATATGAAGGAAGAATAATTAATATACATCCTTCACTATTACCTAAATATTCTGGACGTGGTATGTATGGGATGAAGGTTCATGAAAAAGTATTTGAAAATGGAGATAAGATAAGTGGAACAACTATACACTATGTTACTAAGGAAGTAGATGCAGGTGGAATAATTAGACAGGAAGTTGTAGATATTAGTGAAGCAAAAAGTGCTGATGAAATTCAAAAACTAATACTTGCAAGAGAATGGAAGGTATATCCACAAATTATTAAAGAAATATTAGATGGGAGTAAATGATGAAAAGAGCTTTGATATCTGTTTTTGATAAGGAAAACATATTAGAAATTGCTAAATTTTTAGAAGAAAGAGAAGTAGAAATAGTTTCTACAGGTGGAAGCTATAAATATTTAAAAGAAAATGGAATAAAAGTTATAGATATTAGTGAAGTTACTCATTTTCCTGAAATGTTAGATGGAAGAGTTAAAACTCTTCATCCTAATATTCATGGAGGAATTTTAGCTATTAGAGATAAAAAAGAGCATATGGAAACTATTAAAGAACATAATATATCAACTATAGATTATGTAATAGTAAACCTATATCCTTTCTTTGAAAAAGTAAAAGAAGATTTAACTGAAGTAGAAAAAATAGAATTTATAGATATAGGTGGTCCAAGTATGCTTAGATCAGCTGCTAAATCATTTAAGGATGTAGTTGTAATAAGTGATAAGGATGACTATAGCTTAATAATGGATGAAATTAAAGAAACAGGAGATGTTAGTTTATCTACTAGAAAAAAACTTGCAGCAAAAGTATTTAATTTAACTTCAGCTTATGATGCAGCAATTTTTAACTTCTTAAATGAAGAAGAATTCCCTAAATACTTAACTATTTCATACACTAAAGAAAGTGAAATGAGATATGGTGAAAATGGACATCAAATGGCTGCATATTATGTAGATAATATGAGTGAAGGTGCTATGAAAGGATTCAAACAATTAAATGGTAAAGAACTTTCATACAATAACATTAGAGATATGGATCTTGCATGGAAAGTAGTTTGTGAATTTGAAGAAACAGCTTGTTGTGCAGTTAAACATTCAACTCCTTGTGGTGTTGCATTAGGTGAGAATGTTAAGGATGCATATACTAAGGCTTATGAATGTGATCCTGTATCTATATTTGGAGGTATAGTTGCAATAAATAAGGAAGTTGATTTAGAAACAGCTAAACTTTTAACTCAATTATTCTTAGAAATAGTAATAGCTCCAAGTTTCACAAAAGAAGCATTAGAAGTATTAAAAACTAAAAAGAATTTAAGAGTAATAGAATGTAATAGAAAACCTATAGATAAAAAAGAAACTGTAAAAGTTGATGGAGGAATGCTTTATCAAGATACAGATGTAATATTACATAAAGACTTAAAAGTTGTTACTGAAAAAGTAGTTACAGAAGAAGAAATGAAAGATTTAATATTTGGATTAAAAGTAGTTAAATATGTTAAATCTAATGGAATAGTTATAGCTAAAGATGGAAAAACTTTAGGAATAGGTGGAGGAGAAGTAAGTAGAATTTGGGCTGCTGAAAAAGCACTAGAAAGATCTAAAGAAACTAAAGATGCAATTATGGCATCAGATGCTTTCTTCCCATTTGAAGATGTTGTGGAACTTTCAGCTAAATATGGTATTTCTTCTATAATACAACCAGGTGGTTCTATTAATGATGAAAGATCTATAAAAGCATGTAATGAAAATAATATTTCTATGGTAATTTCAGAAATTAGACATTTTAAACACTAAGGAGAAATATGAAAGTATTAATAATAGGTGCAGGTGGTAGAGAAGATGCCATTATGTGGAAGGTTAAGCAAAATCCTAAGGTAGAAAAAGTGTATAAAATGACATCAAATGATATATTTGAAATAAGAGATTTTGCTTTAAATGAAAAAATAGATTTAACTATAGTAGGTAGTGAAGAACTATTAGTTAAAGGTATAGTTGATGAATTTAAAAAAGTTGATTTAAGAATATTTGGGCCTAATAAGGAAGCTGCTATGCTTGAAGGTTCTAAAGATTTTGCTAAAGAATTCATGAAAAAACATGGTATAAGTACAGCAAGTTATGAATCATTTACAGAAAAAGAAAAAGCAGATGAATATATTAAGAAAAATGGTAAATATCCTATAGTTATTAAAGCTAGTGGTCTTGCTGCAGGTAAGGGAGTAATAATAGCTGAAAATGAAAAAGAAGCTTTAAAAGCTATAAGTGATATTATGGAAGATAAGGCTTTTGGAACTGCAGGAGATATAGTAGTAATAGAGGAATTTTTAAAAGGTGTTGAAATGTCTATACTTTCAATTACTGATACAAATACTATACTTCCATTTAAATCTGCTAAAGATCATAAAAAAATATCTGAAGGTGAAAAAGGTTTAAATACTGGAGGTATGGGAGTTATTTCACCTAATCCATATCACAATGAATGGGTAGAAAAAGAATTTGTAGAAAAAATATTAAATCCAACTTTAGAGGGTCTAAAAAAAGATAATATGGACTTTGCAGGTATAATATTCTTTGGCTTAATGATAACTGAAGATGGAGTATATCTACTTGAATACAATATGAGAATGGGAGATCCTGAAACTCAATGTTTATTACCGTTAATGGAAAGTGATTTGGTTTCTGTAATAGATGCAGCTTTAGATAAGAAATTATCTGAAACTGAAATTAAATGGAAGGATGAACATTCATGTTGTGTGGTTGCAGCATCACTTGGATATCCAGAAAAATATGAAAAAGGAAAAGAAATTACAGGTATAGAAAATGTGAGCGAAGATACACAGGTATTTCTTGCTGGAGTAAAAGTTGAAAACGGCAAATATTATACTAATGGCGGTAGAGTATTAAATGTTGTAGCACAAGCTAAAACAAGAGAGGAAGCAATAGAAAAGGCATATAGAGAATTAGAAAAGATATCTTTTGAAGGTAAATACTTAAGAAAAGATATAGGGAAGATATATTAGACTTAATATTTATTAAAAGGGGGGGTAAAACCATAGACTTTATATTTTTCTATTTAATAGTTCTTTTTGTTAAATAAGTTTATCATGTTATTTTAAAAATAGGTTGACAAACATAAAAAAAAATGTATACTAAAAATAAGAATTTAATATACTTTTTCTGGCAACTTATTATAAATGATAAAAATTAATTGAAAGGTATAAAATATGAATATAAATAAATTTGCAGTTGTTTTAGGAAATGTGACATCAAAAATTGGCAATTTGGCATATTCAACAATATTGAGTATTTGGATACTAGATGTTTTTAATGATTCAAAAATATTAGGTGAATTAAAAACATATATGTATGCAACAATGATTTTATTGAATTTGATTTCAGGGCATATTTCTGATAGATTTAACAGGAAATATATATTGATTTTTTTAGACTTTTGTAGTTCTATTATTTGTTTATTATTTTATTTTATTGGTTTAGGTAAAAATTCAGATACTATATTTTATAATCTACTAATTTTAAATATTGTTTTAATTATTAATAGTACATTTTTTTCTACTACTTTAAGATCTATAATACCAGAGATAATAAACAATAAAGAAATAAGGCAATTTAACAGTATTATAAGTGCATTAGGAGAGGTTTTGAAGTTGTTAGTACCCTCAATTAGTGTCATTTTGTATAAAAAAGGAATAGTAGATTTTGATATAATATTGATTTTTAATGGCATAACTTTTTTTATTTCGTCAATATTTGAATTATTTATAGAGTATAGTTATAATAAAAATGTAAAGACATTTAATGATAAATTTATTACAAAATTTATGGAAGGGTTTAATTATATCTATAAAAATAAAAAAATAATGTTTTTATTAATATATGCATCAATTATAAATATATTTAATGCAATTTTTGAATTACTTGTACCATATTATTTTAATAATATTATTATTTCACCTTATTATTTAAGCTTAGCTTATATATTAGAAGCTATTGGAGGGATTTTAGCTTCTGTTGTTATAATAAAATATAATGAAAAGAAAATTTTTGATTTTAAATTTTTAATATTGTTACAAATTATTCCCTTTATTTTACTTATGATTCAAAATAAAATTTTTTTTACAACATCTATATTTATAGCAACCTTTATTGGTGTAATATTTAATATTTTATTTTTTTCATATATTCAAGAAAGTGTTGAAAAGGGAATTATAGGTAGGGTATTTTCTGTAATATTTTTTGTTTCAGGATTGGGAATACCAATCGGGTCATTTATATTTTCTAAGATATTTTTAAATTATAATTTAGGTATTAGTATTTTAGTATTTTTGGGTATAACAGTATCATTTTTATTTAGTTTATCATATAAATTTTTTTTTGAAAGGATATAAGTTATGAATGTTCTAATAATTGGTTACGGTGTTATAACGAAAGGTATAATAAAGAACTTGATTGCTAAAAGTAATTGTAACATTTATATCTATAGTAAACATCAAAAAGGTCCAAATTTTATAAATGATATTAATAGTCTTAATAATCTTAATTTATATTTTAAATATATTATTTCTTGTTTTAAAAATGATGAAGAAGCTCTTAATTTCATAAAAAATAAAGAATTAAGTAATATATTTTATAATACTATTTTTATTGATTTAACAACATCAAGTGTTAAATCTATTTTAGAAAAAAGAAATTACATTGAGTTAAAAAATGGGAAATTTATTGAGTGTCCATTTACTGGTAGTAAAGAAGGTAGTGATAGAGGAGAGTTAATTCTTTTTGCACATATTCCAATAGATTTAAAAGAGAATAGAGAATTAAATAAATTTTTAAAATGCTTTTGTAAAGATATTTTTTATTTCACAGAAATACAAAATCCAACTAAATTTAAATTAATCTATAATTTATGGGGTGCTTATATTTTATATAGTTTAAAGCTTTTTAATCCATTAAAATTTGATTTTAATTTTGAAGATATGAATATTTGTTTGAAAATAGTAAAAAAATTTGGTTGGATGAGTTTGGTATCTAATTCAAAATTGGATATAATTAATAATGATGATTTTAATGATATAAATTTTAAAATGGAATATATGATAAAAGATATAAAATACTCTTTAGATTATTATAAAGAATTTAGAGAAAATAATGTTTTAAAAGAAATGTGTAATGACTACTTTAATGAGTTTGAGAATAAAGAAAAAGATTTTACTGTAATCGCTAAATTACCAGAAGGAAGAATAAATGACTTAAAGATTAATCAGGTATTATACGAAATAAAACAAATAAGTAATAAAATTAATTTTAAAGAGTACAGTTTAATTATTACAGGATCTATATCTAGAGAAGATTATAAAATTAAAAATGGAAAAATAGAATCAGATTTTGATGTATTAATAATAGTAAAAAAAATCGAATTTTTAAAAATAATAAAAGAAGAATTAGATAGACAGACTTCTAAAATAAATAAAAAAATAACATTTATATTTACACTTTATGAAAATTTTATAAATAATTTTGACAAATCTTATGTAAGAAGTATTAATAAAAAATTCATTTTATATGATGGATTAAATCTATCAGATATTATAATAAAAAATAAGGATGAATTAGTTTATGTTGATTCAATACTTCAAGAAATATGTTACTATATTTCAAAATATTTGTANNTATTTGTACACTAGGGAAAAATATTTATTGAGTAAAATTAATTCAAAATTTAATTTAATAGGAATAAAGATAGAAAAGTTAGAAATAAAAGAAAGTGTTATTATTTTAATGGAATTTTTAGAAAATAGAGTAAATTCGTTGAATTCTATCAAAATTTTCCAAGCAGATATAAACTATGTTCTTTGTGAGTATGATAAAATAAATATTGATATTGATATTATTAAAAACTTTCATTATAGAATAAGAGAGAATGTTTTTTTAGAAAATCAGGGATTATCTTTTGAAGAAAGTATATATATAATGAAAGGAAGTGATGAAAATAATAGTTAATGTACTCGGTCCGGAATATACAGACAGTTATACAACCCTAATGAAAAAACTTAAACATTTTAACTTTAATGTTAGAATGCATAAAAGTATAGATGATATAATAGATATAATTCAACATTTAAAAGGGGAGTATATTTTCATGCCAGTAGCGTATACAAGTGAAAAAAAAGATTACAATTGGACTAACTTTAATTTTATTTATCATAAAAAAATAAAAATTTGCAATATATTTTTTGATTATACAATGGAGATGGTTTTGGTAGAAAATAAAAATTATAAAAAAAATAAGTGCGTAATTCATCCTGCAACAAAAATTTTTTCTGATAAATTTTTTGAAAATAAAAAAATAAATATTGAATATGAGTATACATCAAGTAAATTTATTGCATATAATAAATTTAAAGTAGAAATGTATAGATATACAATAATTAGTTCAAATGTTTTAGAAAATAATAACAATGAAATAGTATTAGAAAAATACAATCCAGAGATGATTTGGGTATTATATAAGGTAAAGGAGGATGATTAATATTAATTTCGATTTATTTAATAAAGAAAATGGGATAAAAAAAATAAAATCTGAGAGTATTGAAAATGGAGAGTGGTTTATAGGGTCCGCAATAATGGCACACGATATAGAAAATATGAATGATGGTTTTTTTTTCTACAATCAAGCAACAATTTGGTCTAAAGTTATTAATATTGAACGAATCAATCCCTATTGGGAAATATACAATAATATAGATACTTTCTTATTAAAAAATATTGAAAACAAAAAATTAAAAAGATTTTTTAAGAACTTTATAGATTATTTTATAAATGAATTAAAAATAGGAAAAGAAGATATTGTTTTTATTAGTTCTGACGAGAATTTAATTGAATTTTTGAATGAAAATGGAATAAAAAATATTAATAAAAAAATAGATTTTAAGATTGAAGATGAAACTGTAGGATCATATAGTAAATTATATTATAATAAAAATAATAAATATATTTTATTATTAGATTTCACACATTTTAATAGAACAAACGATATTTATCATGAAGTTTCCATTAATAATTATTATTTAGAGTTATTTGATTATGTTAAAAATGATGTTGAGCCTATAAAAATAAAAAAATATATAAAAATTTATGGGAAAAATTCTAAAAAGGAATACCTAGAAAACATGGATTTATATAGGTATATTTCAATTATTGATACTGTTATGTTCTTAAATAATTATGATATAAAACTTTCATCTAAATATAAAGGACACGTTTTAAAAAGTATATTGAAGCAATTAGTCATATACTCGTATATTAATAATAAGGATATAAATCTTTTGAGTGTTTTTTTAAAAAAAGATTTTATAGATTTTATTAGTAAAGAAATACATAAAATAGAAAATAAGTTGATGAAATATATCAATAAATTTGATCTAATAACCTTAAAAGAAACATATGGATTTGACAAAAAAATAATAGCTTTAAAGAAAAATGAGTATATAAAGCAAAAAATAAATATTAATAAAAATGATATAATTTATTTTACAGATTTTACTTTTTTAAAGGAAGAAATTAGTTTTGAAGAATTTAAAAAAAGTATAATTAAAATAATAGAAAGGAAGAAAAAATGATTATTTTATTACATCAATTTTCACCGTATTCAATCAATTTAGAATACACAGCTAATGATAATATTGTTGTTATTGCACCGGTATTTCAAAAGATTAAATATGAAAATTATAAGAAAAGTTTACCAAAAATTATATTTTTAGAAGATTATACGCTTGTAGAAATACTGAAGGTAATTTTTGATTTATCAAAAGAAAATAACATTGAAAAAGTATATACTTTGAATGAAGATATTATAGAATGGGCAGCTTTAATTTCAGAATTTTTTAATAATAAAGAATCTGAATTAGTAAAAAGTTTATTGTATACAAATAAATATTATATGAGATCTTTCTTAAATGGTATTGTAAATCAGCCATATTTTAGATTACTAAAAAGTGTAAATGATTTGGATTTATTCTGGGAAAATACAAAAGTAGATAAAGCTATAATAAAACCAACTGTAGGAATGTCAAGTGAAAAAATATTTATAATAAACAGAGGAGATGATGAAATTAAAAATGAATTTTATAAGTATAATATGAAATTTTTAATTGAAGAATATTTAGAAATAGACTATATGTTAACTGCAGATGGATATTCAATTGGGAAGGACATTATTTTATTTTCTTCTCACGAATATGAAAGACCGTTATTAAATGTATTAAAGGGGAATTCTAAAGAATATATTGTAAGAACAAATCCAAATTATAGTAAAAATATTAAACTAATGGAAAAATTATTGTTGGAATCAAAGAAAGTTTTAGAATGTTTTATTAATGATAAATCAGTTAATGGATTTCATTACGAATGGTTTTATGATTTTGATAAAGATAAGTTTTATTTATGTGAAGTTGCTAAAAGATTTGGTGGTGCAAGTATACCATTTCTGTTTAATTATGCATTTAATATTAATCTTATGGAAAATTTTTGGAATTCATTTATTAAAGATGGAGAATATGATGAAAAAAAGATTAAAAAAAATTCTGTAATAAATCCACAAAAGATAGCAGGGTGTTATATGAGAGGATTAAAAGATGGAAAAAAAATTGTGAAAGGCTTAAATATAGAAGATTTTAAGTGGACAAAAAATACTTGGATATTTATTAAAGAAAATCAAGAAACGATTAATAACAATAACATATCAGATGTAATTAGTTTATCTGAAATAGTATCGGAAACAGAAGAAGATTTTGAATCTCAAATAAAAGAATTAAATAGATTGACGGAGAAAATAGAATATGAAAAATAGAAAAATATATTTACCAAATAATTTTATTTCAGAAAACACTACTTTTTTATGTGAATTTGTTGAAAATGTAGATTTATTAGAACTATATAAAAACTTTACAAATTTGGATCACTCAATAAAAAATCAATTAAAGAATGTAAAGCAATTATATATTACTTACACAAATGCTGTATCAAGTATTAATTCATTAGAAGAAATAAAATTTGTAGAGATTATTTTTAAAGTAATTGTAGAATATAAAAAAAATAAATATATTTTTCCAATACTAACAATAGTTAGTGATGAATTTTCTTTGTTAAGGGGATACATGTTAGGGTTTAATAAAATACTGGATAAAAAAATTGTATATAATAGTGAAAAAATATTTATTAAAAATGAAAATATGTTTTTAAACTTTGATATATCTGAAAATTTAAGTGAATTTGATATGGAATTTGATAATATAAACTTTCCATTTTTAACTCATATAGAAAGAAATATATATAATGATATTAATGAATTTGTTACACTAGACATTTCTAATTATCATGAATTATTTAGAAAAATCTATAGTGTAAATTCTAAAAAAATAGGATTAGTATTGGGAAAAGAATTGATTTTAAACAGTATTATAAAAAATAAAAATACATTTAGTTTAAATGGAGTAATTAGTATTTAGGAGGTATTATGAAAACAATTTTAGTGGTTGGTGGTGCTGGATATATAGGCTCTCATACAGTAATAGATTTAATTGAAAATGGTTATGATGCAGTAATAGTTGATGATTTTAGTAATTCTAGTGAAGAAGTTATTAATAGATTAAATAAATTAACCAATACAAAAATAAAATATTATAATATTGATGCAAAAGATTATTTAAAATTAAAAACAGTGTTTTATGAAAATGATATAAATGCTGTAATTAATTTTGCAGGATATAAATCAGTAAAGGAGTCTGTTGATAAACCAGAAGAATATTATGAAAATAATATTGGAATAGTTTTTAACTTAATAAAGGTTATGAAAGAATATAATATTAAAAAATTTATTTTTAGTTCTTCAGCAACTGTATATTCTCAGGAAAATAAAATTCCTTTCATTGAAGATGGGAACTTACTACCAATAAATCCATATGGAAGAAGCAAATTATATATAGAAATGATGTTAAAGGATATTTGTTATTCCGATAAAGAATGGAGTATAGTTTCTTTAAGATATTTTAATCCGTTAGGAGCACATAAGAGTGGTGAAATTGGTGAAGAACCGAATGGTATACCAAATAATTTGGCACCATATATCACACAAGTCGCAATAGGGAAATTGCCAATATTACATGTTTTTGGTAATGACTATAAAACGAAAGATGGAACTTGTATAAGAGACTATATTCATATTTCAGATTTAGCAAGAGGGCATAGAAATTCTCTTGAGTATGTATTTTCAAATAATAAAGGATATGAATATATTAACTTAGGAAGTGGAAAGGGATACAGTGTTTTTGAAGTTATAAATGCATTTGAAAATGTAATTGGAGAAAAAATAACGTATGACATAGTAGGAAGAAGAGAAGGAGATATGCCTGAAAATTATGCTAATATAAATAAAGCAAAGAAATTATTAAATTGGGAACCAATATTTGATATAGTAGATATGTGCAAATCAGCGTGGAAATGGCAAGTGAAAAATCCTAATGGATTTACTAAATAATAAAAAATATTCTCTTAAATGGCATAATGTTAGTGAATACGAGAATGTAAAGCCTTTTACAATAGCAGATATGGAATTAAAAACACCTAAGTTTATAACTGATAACCTAATAAAATATTTAAAAAATTATCCTTTAACCTATTTTTATAAATCAAAGGAAATATATGATAGTATAATAAATTGGCAATTCATTAATCATAATTTGAAATTAAATTATGAAAATATATTATTTTTTAATAGTACAATTACTTGTATATGTTTATTGATAAAAATTTTTTCTAATAAAAATGAAAATATTTTACTTTTTGATCCAGAATATGGACATTTCTTTGATATTATTATAAATCTAAAAAGAAAAATAATTATTTTTGAACTATTTTTTGATGGAAGTTATTTTATAGATTTTATTAAATTAGAAAAAATAATAAAAAAAAATAAAGTAAAAATGATTATTATTTCAAACCCACATAATCCTAGTGGTAAGATTTATACATATGATGAGTTAAAAAAAATATCAAAATTATGTAAAAAATACAATGTTTTATTTGTGTCAGACGAAATACATCAAGATATTTGTTTTAATAATAAACATACTACAGCACTAAGTGTATGTAATAAATCTATTGTACTGACATCTATTACAAAAACATTTAATGTGTCAGGTATAAAGACGTCAATTTGTCTTATAAAAAATAAGAATTTAAAATATAAAGTAGAAAAAAAACAAATTAGGGAGTGTTATAATATTGTAAATAGTTTAGGATTAATTACCACAAAAATTTGTTATGATTTAGGTAAAAAATGGAATAGTGAATTATTAACCTTAATAAAAAAAAATAGAGATTATGCTATAAACTTTATGAAAAAAAAGAAATTAAATTTAAAAGTATATCCATCAGATAGTACGTATTTTTTGTGGATAAATTATGAATCATTAAACATAGATGAAAAAAATTTTTTCAATTTATTGATAAAAATTGGAGAAATAGATGTAACAAGAGGTTCTTATTTTGGTAAAAATTCAGATAAATGGATAAGAGTAAATATTGCATGTGATAATAAATATTTAAAATTATTTTTAAATTCATTAGAAAAAGTTGTAAATCATATAAAAACGGGTAAAATAGATGATATTAAATGTTGTAGCACAAGCTAAAACAAGAGAAGAAGCAATAGAAAAGGTATATAGAGAATTAGAAAAGATATCTTTTGAAGGAAAATACTTAAGAAAAGATATAGGGAAGATATATTAATTGGGCTGCTAAATAGCAGCCTTTTTACTTTCAAAAGTATAAAATATTGAAAGTTTTGAAAGTATATGGTATAATACTTTCAAAAGTATAAAATATTGAAAGTTTTGAAAGTGAGGTTTTTATGAAAATAATTGAACGTACTCAATATATAGAAAGAATAAAAAGACTAAGAGGAACACCTGATATTAAAATAATAACTGGAATGAGAAGGGCAGGTAAATCAGAATTATTAAATGAATACAGTAGCTATTTAAATACCGTAAATAGTAGCATTAATATAATAAAAATTGATTTTAATGATTTACTTTTTAATTCATTGAAAGAATATATGAAATTATTTGAATATGTTGAAAGTAAATATGTAAATGGTGTTGAAAATGTTTTGATTATAGATGAAGTACAATTATGTAATAAATTTGAATTAGCTATAAACAGTTTTCATAATAGTAAAAAATATGATATATATATCACTGGATCAAATGCATTTCTTTTAAGTTCTGATTTAACCACTTTATTTACAGGAAGATTTATAGAAATATCTATTTTTCCGTTTAGTTTTGCTGAATATTGTAAATATTTTGAATTAAAAGATGAATATAATAAGCATTTAGAAAAATATTTGTTAGAAGGTGGATTGGCGGGGGCATATTTATATAAATATGAAGAAGATTCAAGAAAGTATATATCCGACATCTATAATACATTACTTAAAAGAGATTTGGTTGATAAATACAGAATATCTGAAATAGCACTACTTGACTCTATATCCGAATTTTTAATGGATAATATCTCAAATTTAACTACTACGAATAATATTTCTAATATATTAAAAAGTAATAAAATAAATAGTAATCATATAACTATAGGGAATTATATTAAACATTTATGTAATGCTTTTATGTTTTATAAGGTTAAAAGGTATGATGTTAAAGGTAAAAAATATTTAGAGACAAATTCAAAATACTATTTATGTGACTTATCACTTAGATACTCTATTTTGGGTCTTAGAAATATGGATTATGGTAGGGCATATGAAAATATAGTTGCTATAGAGTTAATGAGAAGAGGATATGAAATATATGTAGGTAAGCTATATCAAAAAGAGATAGATTTTGTGGCTATAAAAAATAATAAAAAAATATATATACAAGTTGCAGATAATATATCTAGTGATGAAACTTTGGATAGAGAATTATTGCCTTTAAAAATGATAAAAGACTCTTATCCTAAATTTTTATTAGCAAATACTAATCATAATACATATGATATAGATGGTATAAAAATAGTAGATATTTCAAAATGGTTGATGGATAATGAATAATATAAGGTTGGGTTAATTCTCAACCTTTATATATTGACATATTTTAAAAAATGTATAATTGTATTACAAGTAATACAATTTAGAGGTAATATTGTGAGTACAATTTCATTTAGAGTGTCTGAAGATGAGATAGAATTAATAAAAAATTATACTAAAATAAACAACATTAGCATGTCTTCTTTTATTAAAAATTTAATTTTAGATAAAATAGAAGAGGATTTAAATTTAGATGAAGAAAGAATATTAAATGCAATGAAAAAAATTAAAAAGGAAAAAACGATTACATCAGAAGAACTTTGGGAAAGGCTTGATGTATAATGTATGAAGTTAAATTTACAGAAAATTTCGGGAAAGAATTAAAAAAATTAGATAAATCTACTTTAAGAATAATAAAAAAAATGGATAGTAAAAAAATTTAATTTAAACTAATGATCCAAGAGAGAAAGGAAAGCCCTTGACGGGAAAACTTAAAGGAGTTTGTAGATATAGAGTAGGAGACTATAAGATTTTTGCAAAGATAGAGGATAATGTATGTATAGTATTTTTGTTTGATGTTGGTCATAGAAAAAATATATATAGATAATAGAGGTTTCCTGTTTTTTGTTTTCAAAAGTATTAAAAAATTAAGGTTTTGAAAGTGTGGATACTTTTTATAAATAAAATTAAGCATAGATATTGAAAACGGTTGCATATCAAGGTATAATATATATATGAAATGGAGGTATATAACAATACACCATAAACATTGTAATTACTATACTTACAAGATAACTAAAAACAAAAAAGGTACTAAAAAGGTACTAAAAAAATAAAAGTACTAATTAAAGTACTTTTTTTATTCTAAATTATTTAATAAGTCTATAACATTGTCTTTATTATCGTTGTAAAAATGTGAGTACACTTGCAATGTTATTTTGGGGTTAGCGTGTCCTAACCTTTTTGTAATGTCGGTTATAGGTATACCTTTTTTGATTAATAAACTAGCGTGGGAGTGCCTAAAGCCGTGTAATGTTATCTTTTTAAGGTTGTATTTATCTATTAATTTAAGTAATAAGTTATTATATATTATTGTATAACTAAATATATATAAATTATCTATATTTGGTAATTGACTTGTATAATCTTGTAAAAGTTCCATTACTTTTTTAGGAATTGATACAACTCTATAACTGTTTTTATTTTTGGGACTGTTTGAGGTTGTACAACTTATTCTAGTTTTATTGATATCAATAGTATTATTGTTGTAGTCTATATCTTTTAAAGTTAGTGCTGTAATCTCTCCTGGTCTAGCACCACTAAAAAATAATAAATTGAAAAAGGCCCTCGTTTTAATATTGTATTGTATTCCTTGTAATATACTATCTAGTTTTTTAAAATCTTCAAGTGTATATATAACTTTTTCTTTTTTCTCTTTTTTACTCTCTAACTTAATTTTACTGATAGGGTTATCTTTTAAATTGTGGTATGTAGTTGCATAATCAAAAATGCTATATAAAAATTGTTTTAATTCTCTTTGTGCAACGGGTCTATCATTAAAAGTAAGTAATAAGTCTAGTACTTGTTTTTGTTTTATATCATTAATCAATGTATCTTTATTGAAATATGTCAGTATATGCTTGATATTGTTTTTATATTTTTTCATTGTGTTATATTTAACATTTTCTTTATATTTCAAATAGTTATTAATTAGGTTATCTATTGTTAAATTATCACTATTTGAATAAGTCTTTACATGCTCATTTACAAAGTCTTGTGCCTCTCTTTTAGTATTAAAGCCTTGCCTTTTTACTTGTTTGTTATAACCTTTATTATCTTTATAACTAAATTTAACGAGCCATTTACCACTATCTAATTTTTTAAAATGTGCCATATATACCACCTTAAATTGTTGTAATTAATCTAAAAAAGTGATATAATAAAGTATAAATTATTTTTGTTAGTTTTATACATTTCAATTTATCACAATTTATATTTATTTGTATCTATTTGTATTAATTTGCTTTTTTGAGCTAGTCAACGGACTAGCTTTTTTATATACAATTATTCTATATCTAATATTTTATTGAAAAATTTTTCAAATGAAACTTTTAATCTTCTTAAATCTTCATTATCTAAACTAAACTTTTTTTTAGATATTATCATTGTCTTGTCTATTTCTCTAATTTTTCTTAATTTAATAAAAGCATAATCATATTTAGGTTTTTCACTATATTTTTTATTACATATAGTTATACCACCTCTATATTTTTTATTTTTTTTCTTGCTTGTTAAAGGTGCTATTAATAAAGTATTATCTTTTTTGCTAACCTCACTTAAAACAAGTCCAAAATGTTTACCTTTTAAAACTTTACTATTTTCATTAATATTTGGTAAATCAATCAAATAAACTGAAAACATTTCAATCATTTTTATTTACTCCTTATAAAAAAATTAAGCATACCAAAATGATATGCTTACAACTATCCTTAACTAATAAGGCTTAAAATCTTTTGTTATTGTCCTTAACTAATAAGGCTTAATTTAATATATCATTTTATATATTTTTTGTCAATAAAAATTTACTTTTTATGCTAAAAAATTTGCTTTTTATGTTAAATTATTTCTATTATTTTACAACATACTCTTATTTTCAATTTATAGCCCATTTAAGACATTTTATGCCCTTAGCCTTATAATGTGTTATCTTATACCGATATTGTTTAAAATAGCCTATCATTTGGGGCTATTTTTTGTTTTATCAAGTTTTAATTGTGCTATGTCTCTTATGTCCTCTACAATCTCTACATTATCAATTTTTGTTGTAATATCAATTATTTCTTTTTGTAGATCTTGTATCTTTTTGTTTTGTGATAGATTTATATTGTTTATTTTATTTCTTTCACCAAATAAATTATCTGGAAAATCATTATCAAAATTATCAAAATTATCTTTATAATTTTTTTTGAAATATTCTACATAATCAATAATATTAAAGAAAATAGAAAAAAATAAAATATCAATATAAGGACTATCTAAAGTAAATGGAAATTTTATTCCAATGTTTTTACAATATTCTTTTGCAATATTAAAATCATAAGGTGTTTTTAAATGTTTGTCTATTAATTCTAATAAATCCATTTTATCATTTTCATTTAATTTTATTTCATAATCTTCTATAAAGTCTATAAATTCATTATACGGCGATAATAATGTGTTGTGATTTTTTAAACCTAATAATTCATTTAATGTAACATTTAAAAATCTAGCTATTTTTTCTAAATTTTTTAACGGGATATCTTTTATTATGCCTTTTTCATATCTTGATATATTAGCTTCAGTGGTTCCTATCTCGTTTGCCAATTGTTTCATAGTAATATTTTTACTTTTTCTTATTTCTCTTATATTTTTACCTATTTCATTCATAACTTACACCACCTTTTCAACTTGATTATATCATTTTATTTCTTGCATTACAAGTAAGAAAAAGAATACAAAAAAATAAAAAATATAAATTAAAAATATATTTTTTAAAAAAACTTACTTGACAATTAAGTTTAGAATATAGTATACTTACTTAAGAGGTAAGTTAAAAGCGAGGTGAGAATATGAAAAAAAATACAAATATTGTTAATTTAGGGTTGAATTTAATGTACTTTAGAAAAGTTAAGGGGTTAAGTATAAATGATATAGCTAATAAGTTGAATATGCACCCTTTAGCATATGCAAAGTATGAAAAAGGTACAGTAAATATACCAGCAAAAAAGTTAATAGCTATATGTGATATTTTAGAACTAGAATTAATATTACAACCTAAATAATAATTGAAAGGAACAAAAAACAATGATCAAAGAGGAAAAGAGAAGACAAAGACAATTAAAGAAAATTAGAGAACAAAAAGAATTAAATGAACTGATGGAAAAAATGGGTATTAGTTTTGAGGTAAGAGAGAGTAAGACACAAATAATAGGTGGTACATTATGAAATTAATTGAAATATTATTTTTTCATTTAAAACTAGGGTTATTTATAGCCTTATCAATTAACTTAGGTAATGAAAATATTTACAATGCTAAGATTAGTGCAATTATATTCATGTTAGTTTGTTCAATAGAAATTATATTAAGAATTAAAACAAAAATACTAGATTAGGGGGTTAATATGTTAAAGACTACTATAAGACTACAGGACAAAGATTATAACAATTTAAAGCGTTGTAGTGAGTTATTAGGGGTAAATATTACAAGTATTATTACAATAGCTATATTTGAACATTTAGCAAATAAAAAAGCCTAGTAATTAAACTAGACTAAAGTTATTAATAAAATCATTTACAAGTAAGTTTATCAGTAAATTTTTAGATATATTTAGTTGTGTAGATTTTTCAAGTAGTAGATTATCAATTGTAGGGGACATAATAAATAATAATCTATATGTGCTATTTATTTTGTAATTAAACTTGTTATTATTTAGTTTTATTTTTTTAAAATCATTAAAATAAAAAACTAAAATAGACATTATAAAACTTTTTTTAGATATGTTTAAAACATTACAAATATTATCAAGTTTATTATTTAAATTTGTATCAAGTCTTAAAGTATATTTAATCATAGTTTTACCACCTTATAGTTGATATATTTTTTATATCATACCATAAAAAATAAAAAAAGTGTATTGACATAAAAAATATGCTATGATATCATTAAAACATAATAACATATAAAATATGTCGATGAAAGGGGTAGAAAAATGCAAAGAATACTTTTAAAAATCAAGCCTAATATTAACTTATTACTAGAACGAGAAAGCAAAGAAAAGGGAACAAGTAAAAACAAGTTAATTAATGGAATAGTAAACAAGTATGTAAAGAAAAAGTTAAAACAATTAGAAAATATTGAAAATGTTTAGGAGGTTATAAAGTGGGAGTAATAGCAAGAATAGAACTAGAACAAAATACAATTAACAATATAAAGCTGTTATCAAATAAAGTTAATGTAAGTATTAACAATATAATCATATTATCTTTATGTATGAACTTAACAAGTAATATAAACGGTTTAGAGATAAAAGACAAAGTTTTAAAAGTTTATACTTTTTATAACATTGAAATAGATAAAAATGTTAATACAGTACTAGAGAAGAAAGCAAAAAGACTTAACACAACTAAAGCAATATTAGTTGATTATTTAGTAAATGATTATGTTAAAAGAATTTTGAAAAATTTATCAGTATAAAAATATAAAGGAGTGATTACCAATGGAATTAAGAGAAGTTGAAACAATGGAAAGTAATAACAAGGAAATTTTAAACGCGGGCCTTAGAAAAAGCCTTTTTGAAAAAATATACGCCAATCATACTAAATTACAAGCACTATTAAAACTGATAGATAAAGCTAGCGAGATAACTAACGGCGTGCAATTAGATTATGATGCATTTGCTATACTGATGGACTTATCAAAGAATATTGAAAAGGATTTGCTAGTATTAGAACTAAAAATATAAATAATTTTGAAATTAAAAGCCCATATTTTAGTTTAATTAGTATTTAGGGGTAAATATAGCCTAAAACTGATCTTAAAGCTTGTAGGGGTAAAATATTAAAGAATAGGAGTATATAAAAATGAAATATAATAAACAATCAAAAATAAATAGATTAGAAAAAGAATTACAAGTACTAAAAGAGGAATTAAAGGAACTAATAGAAAATCAATTACCATTAGCTTTAAAACTTGATATTAAGGGAACTGATGGACTAAAAGATGTAGTACCTAATCTAAAAAAAGAGTATTTAAACGGTAATATTGATATAAATAACTTTATTGAGTTATTAGGGTCAATATATGCTACTGTAGGTTATGAAATAGGACACCAAGAAACATTAAACATATGTGAATATGAAAGCAATATTCAAGAAAAAGAAAGACAATTAAAATACTTAAAATATAAATTAGGAGTTGTAAAGCGTGGAACAGTTAGAAATAGAGATTAAAAAAATAAGAGAAAAAAACTTTTTTCATTAAAAGTATATTGTTTAAATAGTAGAAAAACTTTTTTTCAATTAGCTAACTTTTTAGGGGTAGATGTAGAAGAATTAGAATTTTTATTATTAACCAGAAATATAACAACTAATCAAATATTTAAAATAAAAGAGTTTTTGAAAATGAGTGAACAACACTTTAATAGTTTGTTATGTTATTAATGAAAGGATATAAAATGAAAAAAATAAAAGATATTAAGAGTATAAAAGCAAAAAGAAAAATTGCCAAAATATTTTATGATCTATATTTTAATAAAGGTATTAGATTTATTGAACACGAGGATGGTACTAAGGAAGAATTAAACGGTAATAGAATATATGAAAATTATGTAAAATACTTTGGAAATTAAAAGGGAGTGTTAACAATGTTAGATAGTATAGATATTAATTATTGTGAAAAAGATAAGATTATAGGTTATGAGTTTATAACAAAGTTTTTAGGGTGTAGTCCCTCAACGGCTTGTAAATTTATCAAGAAAGCTAATGAACTAGCTAAAATTGACGGCGTACAACTCTTTATAAAAGGAAAGACTACCTTAAGATACTTTTACCGTGCTTGTGGTATCAGTACTAAAGTAGTCTAAAATCTAATCTAGCTAATTAGATTTTATCACAAGCAACAGTAAAAAAGCAAGTCAATATAAATGAAAGGGGTGCAAAAAGTGGAACATAATAAAATAATTTTAGATAATGATATTATAGAATATTTATTATTTAGGGTATCAAAAAAAGAAATGTCTAAGACTGCTTTTATAGTTTATTGTTATTTAGTGAATAAATATAAATATAGAAAAAAGATAGAACGGTTAAATATTACAAAGATAAGTGAATATTTGAAAATAGATAGGAGTACAACAATGAAAGCCGTTCGGGAACTTGATAAACTTGAATATGTTAGAATAAAACACCTGATATATAGAACTTTTGATTTTTATATTATGTAGTTCAAAAAAGGGTTATATTGTGGAAAAATCAACAATCGTTGTGGAAAAATCAACAACAAAACATTGTGGAAAAATCAACAATCGTTGTGGAAAAATCCACAATAAGGTAAAAATTGAATTTACTATACACGAGACAAAAAAACAATAAAAGTTTAAGTCTTTAATTAAAATCGTTTTAATAAATAAAATATAAAAAATGGAGGTGGAAGATTGAAATTGAAATATATAAAATTGAATAATGATAAAAGCCCTTGTGGTAAATATGAAAATACAAAATACACAACGGATAATATTGAAGTAGCTAAAAAGTGGGACAATATAGGGTTGATATTACCTAACAATATTATTGTAGTTGACTTTGATAGTAGGGGAGACATAGCACTAGACATATTAAAAAAACATATTGAACTGAATAAAAAAGATAACCGGTACAAAATACCACGAGCAATTAAAACAACTAGAGGGGTACACTTATATTATCAATTACCTAATGAGGGTTATTTTAAAGATTTTAAGTTCAACAATGTTAGTGGTATTATGACAGTATTAGGTTGTAAGGTAGATTATAAAACGGGACAAGATAACAAAAAACAATATATTATAATTAAACTTAATGGAGTAGTTAGGGAGGTATTAAGCGACATTGAACTAGATAACTTGCCTATTATACCTATTCAGTTAATGCCATTAGTATTTAAGGGACAACAAGAAATAGTGAACTTGAACGAGGGGTCAAGAAATAGTGAACTTTTTAAACATTTAGGTAATGCAAGATGGACATACAACAAAGTATTTGATAATGTGGAAGAGTTGACATTTTTAGCCCATACAATAAATAGTTATATGATTGAAACTTTAGAACCTAAAGAGGTTGACAACATTGTTAAAAGTGTAATGAGTAAGGAACTAGATAAAGTAAATGGAAGTAATAAACAGTTTTTTAGTACAACAAAAAATGGAAATCAAAAACTAGATATATTTAAACTTAGCGACTATTTACAAGAAGAGTTAAAAGTAACAAGATATAACGGCAGTTTATACTTTAAAATCAATGGAGCTTTTACAAATGATATAGGTTTATTATATACCTATTTAGCTAAAGAAATAGGGTTACAATTAACAAAAAGAGAAGACGAGGAACTAAAACATCAATTAGGTAAAACATATAATGAAATTGATATAAAAAGTGATTTGCCTATTGTTTTTAATAATGGTTATGCAGTAACTCAAAAAGGTGAGGTAATAAAGTATAAAAGTGAACAGTTTACCCCATATTACTTAGATGTTGCATATAATCCTAACGCCTATAGTGAAGATGTAGATAAGTTTTTAAAATGGTTTATGTGTGGTGATTTGCAAATGGTTGAGTATTTAAAAAGAATATTAGGACACATTTTAATTACTAATAATATGCCTCAATTTGCTTTTTTCTTTATCGGAGATAGTGGAGCAAATGGAAAGAGTACATTTTTTGAAATTATTAGAAGTGTATTTAATAATGTATCATTTACTCTAGACTTAGAAGAATTAAATAGAAGTGATTACCTTATGCAATTAAACAATAAATTAGTAAACTTAGGGGATGATATAGACAGTACTTATATAGAAAAGTCTAAAAGTTTTAAAATGGTAGTATCTGGTAATGCTTTAACAGTTAGGGCCTTGTATAGCACTCCTGAGACTTTCAAAAATCAAGCTAGTTTAATATTTGCTTGTAATGATATGCCTAACTTCAAAGATAAGTCAGGAGGAATTGCACGGCGTGTGCGTGGTATTCCTTGTAATGCGTACATTGAAGAAAGTAAAAGAGATATAGGACTTATTAAAAAGTTAACAACTGAAGATGCTAAAAGCTATGTGTTATGGTTAGCAATTGATGGTATGAGGGACATACTAAGACACAACGGACAAATGCGAGAGCCTAAGGAAGTATTAGAACTAAGTAATCAATACATTATTGATAGTGATAGTGTTAAAAGTTTTATCAAGTATCTAAATGAAGATAATTTAGATTATTTAGATTGTGAGCCTTTTACAGTATATTACAATTATACTAGCTATTGTAATGATTACGGTTTTAAAAGTTTAGAACGCTCAACATTTACAAAAAGGTTTATAAAGTATTTAAGTTTAACGACTGAGCCTAAAAGAATAAATGGAGAATTAAAAAGGGTTTTTGTTAATAAGTGAATTAAAATAATATTAAAAAAATAATGGTTACACTTGTTACACTTAGGTTACACTTATTTTTTTGTAAGTGTAACCTAATTAAGTCAGTAAAAATCATAGTTAGATTATATATGTTACACTTGTTACACTTATTTTTAATAAAAGTAGATAAGAAAAAATAAAAAAAAGTAAAGACATATAGTAATATATATAAAAAGTTTTGTAAAAAATATGTGTAACTGTAACATAAATAAAAACAAAACTAGTAAAAATCATATCTAGAATAGGTTACACTTATAATTTTATGTGTAACTTATGTGTAACCTAATGAATAACAAAAAATAAAATGACAATAGAAAGTAGGGGAAAATGGAAGATATATTCAAAACAATGAACAAACTAAGATACCATAATGGTATAGTTGAATATTTTGAAAAAGGTAAAGTAAAAAAAATAAAGTTTAAAGAATTATATGAGGACTATAAAAGCTATTTTGAAAATACCGAGGTAAATACAGTTGCGTTACCTTATGATTTGTTTATGTATTTCTTTTTAGATATTATGGAGTGTATGGAGTATGTAGACAATATGGACAGTGAAGACTCTAAAATTTGTGGAGTTTTAGGGATGGAGCAAATAAGAAAAAAATATGGGGATATACATTTAAGGGGTACGGTGTTTTTGATTAACGGTTGCAAAAAAGTTTTTATCAACTCTAAAGAGGTATTTACTAGAAGTTAAAGGAAAATAAAAAAAATTTTTATATACTGCAATAGGGTTATGTTATGGAATGCATAGGGGTAGGGGGGGTGGTGTAAAAAGTTTAGATATGTAGGGGGTATAGACCGCATCAACTCAATACTTTAGAGAAATTCCCCTTACCTATGCGAGTAAAGGGTGGTAAATAAAAATGAATTATGAAATATTAAACAAACTAAAAAAAGTAGATGGAGTTATTAGGGTAGGTAATGATAATATAATCAATCTAATTGACTTATACCATTTGTATGAAAAATATATTTTTATAGTTAGAGCTGATACGCCGTTGGAATATGAATTATTCATATATTATCTAATTAAATTGTTAGGTTATAAAGTGGAAGATAAACAAATAATAATAACTATTGATAATTTAAAAGATGCAAAGTTAAGAAACTTATTTATAAAAATTCACGACATAGGGTACAATTATAAATTTAATGAATATTGCGAGAAAATTAGAGAAATGGAACGGGAAACAATTAAATATTTTGGTAATGTATATGAAAGTTGATAGAACTCTAAAATCAAGCCCATGTTATAGCTTAATTTTAAAATTTTAGCCTATAGCCTTATAATTTATCAAAAACAATAAGATTTTAAAATTAGGGGTGTTTTAGAGCAAAATAGAGATATATTAACATTATTAATGATTTTAATAGTTAATCATTTACAAAACAAATATATAAAAATGAAAGGATAAAAAAATATATGATTATAAAAAGTAATGAAATAGAACAAGCAAGACAATTAATTAAAGTCGGTTATGGTGGTAATGTAGATATATTAAGGGTATACAATGAAAATAATACAAGGTTGATAGTTTTAATTGATATACTTGAATATTTATACAATGTGCCTAGAAATGAAAAAAGAAGAGGAATAGAAACAAATAAATATACAAAATATATAAAAAATGGTATAAAGAACAAAAAGGAACTATTAACAAAATGGAGTGGAAAGCAAACAACAAACTTAATTAATGATATTGCATTAATGGAAATAATAGCAAGTGTGAAAGGGTATAAAGTTTTAAACAGTGAAGAAAGTAAAGCATATAATGAATATTTGAAAACAATTAAGAAAGGTTAAAATCTAACAATAGCTAATATTTGATATAAAGTAGGTGCATAAATGGTAGTTGAAGAACTGATACAAGCTAAAAAATCAAAAAACATAGGTAGATACTTATTAAGTAGATATAATGATTATTTGGAGGAATTACAAGAAATAGACTACAAAATTAATAATATTAGTGATAGTGATTATATGCCAAGTTTATATAATAGCCCTTTAGCTAATATAGGGGTTAAAGTACAAAAAACAAAAAAACATTTTGATTTTTTAGTGCAAAAAGAATATATGCAAGGAAAGTATAAAGAAAGTTTAGAAAATCAAAAACAAGAAATAAATAGATTGATTAATTTGTTAAATAAAAGCCTTGAACTGTCTAGCCTTAATAGCTGGTATGAACTACTTAAAAAAACTTACATTGATAAAACAATTAACGAGAACATAAAAAACAACGATCTAAAATATGCCTTAAATGACTTCAATATTAATTTGATAAATATTTGTAGTGGTAGTAGTGATATAACAATTAAGTATATGTTTAATGAGGAGCTAGACAAAGAAAAATGCAAACAATTGAACATAGCTAATTTTAAAGCTATGAAAAAGATAGAAAAGAAACAAGAAACATTTAACAGTAAATTAGAACAAGATTTATTGTTAATGTTATAAATAAAAATCAATATACAAAAATAATGGTATAAAAAACAAGTAAAAATCAATGTTTTTATTTAAAAAAGTCTTTACATTTATTAATGTATATGGTATAATCTAAGTATAGAAAGGAGGGAAAAAGATAATGTTTAGTAGTATACTGAAACAAATAAAAAAAGCATTAAACAAAATTAATACCATATCATTTGAAACAAAAATTATAATCTTATTAATGCTTTTTCAAATACTAATTGCCTTATTAAAATAAGGTGAAAAGGTTAGAGGGTTAGCCCTCTAGCCTTAGTATACTATGATATTAAAAAAAAATCAAATAATAGGAGTGATACAAAATGACTAAAGTATTTATGATAACTATTTCATTAACAGTTATAGGAATAGTTTTATATAAAGAGTTTAAAAACAAAAAATAAAGGGGGTATATTATGGAAACTAGAGGAAGAAAGCCAACGGGTAGGGTTAGAAATAAAAGCCTTAATTTTAAATTTACACAAGAAGAATTAGATAAGATTAATTTAAAGCTAGAAAGCACACAAGAAAAAAATAGAAGTAATGCACTGCTAAAGCTATTAAAAATTAAATAGGTTATAAAGGTAGATTATTTTATTAATCTATCTTTTTTTGAGCTATTTATGTAATCGGTTGCATAAATATGTAAAGTGTTTTTGATTATATAAAAGGAAAAACCCCTTGGGATTACCAAAGGGTTCTAAAGATCTTATTATTGATACTACTAATATCAATGATAAAAAAATAAAGCTCTATTTGTTTTATTATACCAAATATTAATTGTAAAAACAAGAAATCAGTTAAAATATAATTAGGTATTTATGAAAGTGTTTGCATAACAAGGATAGACAAAACAAGATACAATAATTATAAAATGTATAGAATAGCAAGCCAAATAAAGCCCATAGACAAGAATAAAAATAAAAGTGGGGTGTTTATACCTCTAATATTTAAAATAAAGCCTATAATTGATACACAAATAAATTAAATCAGTATTTGAAATAGGAACAGTAAAAAAACAATATAGTAAATTTTATATTGAATACAAATAAAAAAAATAATTACTTTTTAAAATTTTATGGTATACTATATAATAAAAATTAGTAACACAATTTTTTTAATTTATCAATGTTTTTAAGATACAAAAAAGGTACTAAAAAAGTACTAAAAATTCTAAAAATAGGGAAAAAATGCTAGAAATAGAAAAAAATAAGACTAAATAAAGCTAGTAAATACTAGTATATAGTTTTAAATGTAAAGCTTTTAAATAAGAAATGGAGGTATATATGAATAAACTATTTAGAAAATTATTATTCACTTTTTTACTTTTTGTTCAAATAGTTGTATTTGCAGCAAGTACTAAAGTTATAATTCACTATCAACCTAGTGAGAATTTAGAATGGGACTTATGGGTATGGCCAGATAAAAGTAATGGTAATGCATATGCATTTGATAAAGAAGATGAATATGGTAAATATGCTGAAATTACTTTGGATGGAGAACATAAAAAAGTAGGATATATTGTTAGACTATCAGATTGGTCAAAGAAAGATGTTGGAGAAGATAGATTTATTAATATTGAAGATGGTGAAGCTGAGATATGGGTTAAATCACAAGATGTTACCACATATTACTCAAATCCAGATAAAGCACCATTAGTATTTGATAATGTTAATCTAGATATTTCATATTATCCTGTTGAAAAAGATGCTAATAAATATAGGGTAAAGGTTTGGGCTGAAGGTCAAAAACCAAAATATATTAAATTAGTGCAAGATGGAGAAAAATTTGTTGCCAAAGGTAATTATGAGGGTAAAGAAATTACTAAATTAAATTTTGAAATTACTAAGAGATGGTGGTTTTTCTTTGAGAAAAAAGTTGATGTTGCAAGAGAAATTACTAAGATAGATGAAAGTGGAAATGTAAATATTTTCATAAATCAAGAAGATAAGACTATATATAAATCTGAAGAATCTGCAACTAAGCCTAAAGCAATTGAAAGTGCTAGTATAGATGCAATGAATGCAATTACGGTAAAAACAAATAAAAATTTCAATTTAGAAAAAGAAATTGCTAGAGGTATAACTGCAAGTTATGATAACAAAGTTAAAGAAATAGTTTCATTAACAGAAGATGCAGTGCAAACAAATATATTCAAAATAGTTTTTGATAAAGACTTAGATTTAAAGAATAAAGATGGTAAAATTAATATGGCTACATTTGGAGAATCTAAAGTAAATTTAGGAAGTGTAGTTAGAGATAAGAGTTTTGATGATTATTATGCATATGATGGAGAACTAGGAGCTATATATACTAAAGAAGAAACTACTATTAAAGTATGGGCTCCAACTGCAGATTTTGTAAACTTATTAACTTATGAAGGAGATAAAGTTACAAAAGAAGCTATGACTTTAGGAGATAAAGGTGTTTATTCTATAACTTTATCTGGAGATAAATTAGGACTTGTTTACCAATTTGAAGTAGGTGTTAATGGAGAAGTTAATGTTACAAATGATCCTTATACTTATTCAACTACTGCAAATGGTGAAAAATCTGTGGTTGTTAATCCAACTATATCAGAAGTAGCAAATCCTAGTTTAGAAGACGTAATAATATATGAATTACATGTAAGAGATTTATCAGTACATCCAGGAAGTGGAATACTTAATAAAGGTAAGTTCTTAGGTTTAACAGAAACTGGAACTAAAACTGCTAGTGGACAAATTACAGGATTAGACTATATCAAATCTTTAGGAATAACACATGTACAGTTATTACCTATATATGATTTTAGTTCATATTCAGTAGATGAAACTGATCAATTTGCAAGATATAACTGGGGATATGATCCAGTAAACTATAATACTGTTGAAGGTTCTTATGCTACTAATCCATATGATCCTAATGTAAGAATACAAGAATTACAAAAAACAGTAGATGTATTACATCAAAATAATTTAGGTGTAATTATGGATGTAGTGTATAATCATGTATTTAGTGCTGGGGAACATGCATTTAATAAGATAGTTCCAGGATATTACTATAGATATGATGGAGATGGTAATTTAACTAATGGAACTGGTGTAGGAAATGATGTTGCAAGTGAAAGAAAAATGGTTAAAAAATTCATAATAGATAGTTCAAAATATTGGGCTAAGACATTTAAATTAGATGGATTCCGTTTTGATTTAATGGGTATACTTGATATTGAAACTATGAATGAATTAAGAGATGAAATGAGAAAAATTAATCCTAACTTCTTTATACTAGGTGAAGGATGGGATATGGGAACATTAGATCCTGAAATGAAAGCAAGTCAAAATAATGCAAATAAACTTGAGGGGATAGCTTTCTTTAATGATGATTTTAGAGATGCAGTAAAAGGTTCTACATTTGGAGAAATAGGAAAAGGATTTGTTAGTGGAAACCTAAAACAAGAAGAGAGACTTTTTGCTTCAATAAAAGGGGGAGAAGGTATGAGAACATATACATCTCCTATGCAATTAATACAATATATTGAAGCGCATGATAATTTAACTTTATTTGATCAAATTAGTAGAACTAATGATACAGAAGACTTAGCAACTATAACTAGAAGACACAATTTAGGAACTACTATAGTTCTACTTTCTCAAGGAGTTCCATTTATTCATGCTGGACAAGAATTTTTAAGAACTAAAGGTGGAGATGAAAATTCATATAAATCTAGTGATGAAGTAAATAGACTTGATTGGGAACTTGCAAGAAGAAATGCAGCTAGCATAGATTTAGTAAGAGAATTAATTAAAATACGTAAATCTAATCCTGACTTTAATTTAAAAACTTTTGAAGAAGTTAATAAAACAATTAAACCTATTAAAGTTATGGATCAAATTATAGCATATACACAAGCAGATAAAGTAATAATATTTAATGCTAGTGGAAAAGATAAAGAAGTTCAGGTGGAAAATGGTAAATACATAGTACTTGTTAAAGCAAATAAGGCTAAGGCTGAAGGGCTTGAAGAATTAGAAGTGAAAGATGGTAAAGTAGTAGTGCCTATGCAATCTGCATTAGTACTTAAGAAAAAATAATATTAGGGGCATTTGCCCCTTTTGTTGATTTTTGATATAATGAAAAGAAAAAGGAGAATAAAATGTCTACAATAAAAGAAACAAGTAAAAAAAGTTTTTTAAAGTTAGTGTTTAGTAGAACTTTAATAGTTACAGTATTGCTATTAATAGAAATAGTCATAGTTTTAATGTCAATAATGTGGTTAGGGAAAAATATGTATCTATTAGTTGGTGGGAGTAGATTAATAAGTTTTTCAATGATAGTTTATTTAATAAATAATAGACAAAATGCAAATGTTAAATTAGTTTGGATAATATTAATATTACTTTTACCTTTATTTGGAATTTGTCTTTACTGGTTTATTAAACTTGATTTTGGAAGTAGACTTATGAAAAAAAGGATAGTTGAAATACAAAATCAAACTAAGAATGTTTTAGTACAAAAACAAGAAACATTAAATAAGATTAGAGATAATAAATTATTTGAAGTAAGAAATATTTCGAGATATATTAAAAAAACTGGTGGATATAACGTATATCAAGATAGTGAAGTTAAATATTATTCTTTAGGCGAATATATGTTCCTTGATATGTTAGAAGCATTAAAAAATGCACGTAAATTCATATTTATTGAATATTTCATAATAGAAGAAGGGAAAATGTGGAATTCTATATTAGAAATACTAAAAGAAAAAGTATTAGAAGGTGTTGAAGTTAGGGTTATGTATGATGGTACTTGTGAATATTCAACTCTAGATAGAGACTATCCTAAGGAATTAATTATGCATGGTATTAAAGCACAAACTTTTTCTCCAGTTAAACCTTTTGTTTCAACACACTATAATAATAGGGATCATAGAAAAATTATGGTAATTGATGGTGAAATAGGATTTACAGGTGGAGTTAATTTAGCTGATGAATATATTAATGAAATAGTAAAACATGGTCATTGGAAAGATACTGGAATAAGAATAATGGGTGATGGAGTAAAAACTCTTACTTTAATGTTCTTACAATCATGGAATATTTTTGATTATGAAAATAATGAATATTCTAAATATTTAGATATACCTCATAATATTAAAAATGATGGATATATAATACCTTATGGAGATGAACCTTTTGATGACGAACTTTTAGGAAAAAATGTATATATAGATATATTAAATAACGCTAAGGAATATGTATATATAATGACACCATATTTAATAATGGATAATGAATTAACAGCAGCAATGAAATTTACTGCAAGCAAGGGAGTTGATGTAAGAATAATACTTCCTCATATAGCTGATCAAGCTATGCCTTTTGCTTTAGCACATAGTCATTATTCAGAACTTATGGATGCTGGAGTAAAAGTTTATGAATATACACCAGGATTTGTACATGCTAAGATGTTTATATCAGATGATATTAAAGCAGTAGTTGGGACTATTAATCTTGATTATAGAAGTCTTTATCATCATTTTGAAAATGCTGTATATATGTATAATATGGATGCAATTAAAGATATTAAAGAAGATTTTGTTGAGACATTTAAAAAATCACAAATATTCACACATAGAGATTTAAGAGAAGATAAATTATCAAGAAAATTAATAGGTAGATTAATGAAGATTTTTGCTCCATTAATCTAAGTAAAATGGTGGGTTTATAACCACCTTTTTACTTGACAAAAGTACAAAAAAATGATAGTATTAGTTAATTTAATAACACACAGGAGGACTTCAACATGAAACATACATTAAAATTAACTTTTCTAACATTTTTAACTACATTTTTTTCATATACAAACATAACAGTAGATGGAAAAACTAATGTATATGTAGAAAAGAGTAATAATGGTGTAGATATCATAAATATTTCAACTCCAAGTCCTAAAGGTGTAAGCCATTCAACCTTTAAAGAATTTAATGTAAGTGAAAAAGGTGCTGTAATAAATAATGCAAAAAATATTGCAAGAAGTAGAATAGCTGGATTAATAAATGGAAATAATAATATAAAAGATACAAGAGCAAAACTTGCACTTCTAGATGTAACAGGATTAGAAGAAAGTAAACTAAAAGGAATACTTGAAGCATTAAGTAAAGATAAATTAGATGTAATACTTTCAAATCCTAATGGAATAACACTAGATGGTGCAAGTTTTTTAAATATACATAATATGGCTTTAACAACTGGTAAAGTAGATATAGATGAAAATAGTAATGTTACATATTCTAAACCTAAAGGAGAAATTAAATCACTAAAAGAACTAAATACAGATGAGAATTTAGAGATAATATCTAATACCTTTAAATCAGAAGGAGATATAAAGGCAAAAGAATTAAAAGTAATGACTTATGCTGGAGAAGAAGGCATAAAGCTAAGTGCAGATATCATAGGCTCTATACATGGAGATGTAGTAAAGATAGTAGCAACAAAATCAGGTATAGGAGTTAAAAGTATAACTTCAAAAGATTTAACATTAGAATCAAAGACACAAGCTAAAATAGAGGAAATAAAGACAGATAATCTAAATGTTAAGGTAGAAGAAGATTTTACAAATAGAGATAAAATAATATCAAATAATAATATAAATATATCAGCTAAAAACATAATAAATGATGGAAATGTATTAATAAGTGATAATATATCATTAAAAGCTAAAGAAAATATCTCAAATCTAAGTGGAGCAATAATACATGCAGATAATATCTTAAATTTAGAAAGTAAAAACCTTAATAATATAGGTAAGGTGAATTCTTATGGAAATCCAATAGTTAAATACAAAGATAAAAATGGAAACATAATAGAAAATATAGAAGAGTGGAAAACAAAATTAAAAGAAACATATAGATCATATAATGCAGGTATATTATCAAGTACAGATGAAGCAAAGATAAATGCTCTTTCAGCCTTTTATGATGAAGTAGTAGTAATAGACCCTACTGAATTTGATTGGAGAGTATGGAAAGATTGGGGAGATGTAAAATACAATAAGGAAAGAGCAGGAAAAGCTGGAATATTTTACAATCTAAATGGGAGTGAAATCTTAAGTAAGGAAAGAATAGAAGAAATAAAGAATAAGAATAAAGAAGCAATGTATTCAAAGTATTCTGATGATTACTTAGGAGAAAGTAATGAAAACATACTTTTAAAAGGTTTTGTAGATAATGAAGACAAAGATACAAGTTTTTCAATACTTAGTGGAAATAATATTAGTATTACTACAAAAGA
>NZ_LOHX01000033.1 GCF_001559775.1 Streptobacillus felis
TTATTTTATCTCTATTTGTAAAATCTTCTTCTACCTTAACATTTAGATTATTTGTCTTTATTTCCTCTATTTTAGCTTGTGTCTTTGATTCTAATGTTAAATCTTTTGAAGTTATACTTTTAACTCCTATACCTGATTTTGTTGCTACTATCTTTACTACATCTCCATGTATAGAACCTATTATGTCGGCACTTACCTTTATGCCTTCTTCACCTGCTATTGTTGTTACTTTTAATTCTTTTCCCTTT
>NZ_LOHX01000034.1 GCF_001559775.1 Streptobacillus felis
CAGGGAAAAGGTCCTTTGATTTTTTTAAACTAATTTTTTTCGGCTTATATGTTGTACTATTTATTGCTAGTAGTTCGTCTTTTGATAATCTTTTGTTGCTATCATAAATATACTTATTTAAATCTTCTACAGTTCATAATTTACTATCTTCATGATCAAATGTTGTAACCGTTTCACCAAATTTTGTTTTAGTTCCAGGTAAGCTAAATCCTTGCAATATACCT
>NZ_LOHX01000035.1 GCF_001559775.1 Streptobacillus felis
CTAAAGGACCTTTTTTTTTTTGTTAATTCCTTTTATTTTTTTGAATGTTTATTCTTGTTATCTTTTAAATATCTTTTCTCGGAAAGGTTGCATACTTTTCTTTATATCCTTTCAAGACACCTTCTATATCTTCTTCAGTAAAATGATTATCCTCTTTGTCAGTTAATTTCTTCTTTAGTTCTAATAATGAATAGTCATTTTCTTTTA
>NZ_LOHX01000036.1 GCF_001559775.1 Streptobacillus felis
GAATTAGATATTATTAAAGAATATGAAAATAAAATTAATGAATCATAAAAAGAAGTTTTAGAGACTAAAATAAATGTTAATAATTTAAACCCTAATTTAATTATCTCAAGTTCTACAAAAGAAGATGCAATTAATAAGATATATACAGCTTTAAAAAAAATACAAAATGGTGATGATAAATTAAATCATGAGAAAGAAATCATTATACAAAATAAAAAGGAATTAACAGAAAATTTAAATAATATAAC
>NZ_LOHX01000037.1 GCF_001559775.1 Streptobacillus felis
CGTTCATGAAATTAGCAACAATATATGGAGGATATGTAATAATAAAATCAACCGTAGATGAGTCTAACTTCCTCAATTCTTCTATGCATTCTCCATTTATTATTTCAATCATTTTTAATACACTCCATAATTTCTGATATGTCGCAATCCAATGCATCACAAATTCTGAGCAAAATATCGGTAGTTACATTCTCACCATTCTTTAATTTATAAAAGGTACTCTTACTTACATTTGCTTTTTCCTTAAGCTCATTATGTTGCATAACTAAATCAATAAGTTTTTTAATTAACCTTTTATAACTTAATTCCATATAACCTCTAAGATTATTTTTACGGTAGCTAATCTCGCACATATATACAATATAATAATACTTGTGTTTGTTATTACATACAAAATTATTATAACATTAACTATAGGTTATTTTCAATCAATTGATACATCACTTTAAAAAAGCAAAAAATAAAGGCAGTCCGGAGACTACCGATATTTATCTCTCTGTACCTTTGC
>NZ_LOHX01000038.1 GCF_001559775.1 Streptobacillus felis
AGAAAAAGAATTAAATCAAGATTTAAATTTAAAAGCTGAAAAAAAAAATAAAAAATTAGATAAAAATTTTGAAAAATAAGGGCTTTTTTTAGCTCTTTTTTTTGTGTTATCCCCTTTTCTATTTCTTTTCAAATTTATTTTAATATTAATTTTAGGTGTCCTACAGCTATAAGGAATACTAGCTCCGTGAGGGTTAAAATGGGACATTTTCAGTAAATAAATAGGACATTTTCAGTAAATAAATAGGACATTTTCAGTAAATAAATAGGACATTTTCAGTAAATAAATAGGACATGTCTTGAAAATACCTTTGTTTTTTGCTATAATTAAATTGAGGTGATAATATGGCAAATGAAGTAGTTCAATATAACAACGATTTTAATCAAATAGGTCTTAGAAACTTTAATTCAACTGAATTAGATATTCTTATGGCTATATTTGCTAGAATGAAAAACAAAGAACTTGAGATACTAGAATTTGATTTTGATTATTTGAAAAAACTAACTAAATGGAAAGATAACACTGCTAGTAGCTTTCATAAGGCATTAGAAAATGTTTATGATA
>NZ_LOHX01000039.1 GCF_001559775.1 Streptobacillus felis
TATCTAAAGGTGGAACAGCCTGTGTTCCAGGACCTTCTGGATCTGGTAAAACAGTAGTTCAACATCAATTTGCTAACTGGGGAGATGCACAAGTCGCTGTCTATGTAGGTTGTGGCGAACGTGGAAATGCAATGACAGACGATTTAATGGAGCTTCCTGAAATTATAGATCCATTAACAAGTAATTCTTTAATGCAAAGAACAGTGATAATAGCAAATACTTC
>NZ_LOHX01000040.1 GCF_001559775.1 Streptobacillus felis
TAGAAGAGTAAAAGAGGCTGCAGAAAAATTAGAAAAATCAGAATGACGGGAAAAGAGACCAAAAGAAATGTCAGGAGAACTAATACTAAGGGTAGCTTTAGGAAGAGCTATAGTAAGAAAACCAAAAGTATTCTTATTTGACGAACCGTTATCAAACTTAGAGGCTAAGTTAAGAGTATCAATGCGTGGAAGAATAACACACTTACAACAAGAGTAAAAGACTACAATGATATATGTAAGAAGTGATAGAGTTAAAACTATGACTATAGGAGATGGACTAACTGGATAAAAACTTGGAAGA
>NZ_LOHX01000041.1 GCF_001559775.1 Streptobacillus felis
AAATATACGATGGACATAGTAAAACAAAATGTGCAAATAGAATTAAAGACTGAATTTAGATGGGTATTAAATGAAATACCTAAGAATTTTACTAAATTAGAACTGAAAGAATTTGTAGATTGTAAAACAAGTTACATTAAAGAATTTTTTAGAAGAATTAAACAGTTTTAAAACAGGGTAAATGGGGATGTTACAATAAAAAACTACAACCATAAAATAAAAAAACCTAAAACATATAACATAAAGGAGTATTGATAAAAAGAATAATAAAGCAAATACGGAAAAAATTAGAAAAAAAATATTATTTAAAAGTTGAAAAAAAATACAAAAAAAAAGGAAAGGGTCGTTATTCAGATGTAGGATGTATTTTTAAATATAAAAATTTTTCTACCAAGCAATCGATAAATCATAATTTGTCAAAAATTGAAGAATTACAAGAAGAAAAATCATCTCAATACGAAGGAGTTGAATTTACAAATAATGAAAAAAATTGTTCAATTTATTCGTTGAACTTG
>NZ_LOHX01000042.1:0-3225 GCF_001559775.1 Streptobacillus felis
AGATGCTCTAACCGACTGAGCTACAAAGTCATATAATTTTAAAAAAAGTTTGGCAACTACCTATCTTCCCTATTACTAAGTATTTTCAGCGTACACAGACTTAACTTCTAGGTTCGAAATGTTACTAGGTGTATCCCTGTGGCTATTGTCACCAAACTTCTTAATTATCTCCATAAGACAATCAAAAATGAATAGTAAAGTAAAGAATATTTCTAATAAAAGCCTACGTATTATTAGTATTGGTCAGCTAAATGTATCACTACACTTACACCCCCAACCTATCAACCACTTAGTCTCAGTGGATACTTAAAAGAATACTTATCTCAAAGTGGGTTTCTCACTTAGATGCTTTCAGCGATTATCCCTTCCAAACGTGACTACTCAGCCATGCCACTGGCGTGACAACTGATACATCAGAGGTTTGTCCATCCCGGTCCTCTCGTACTAAGGACAGATCTTTTCAATATTCTAACGCCTGTAGTGGATAGGGACCGAACTGTCTCACGACGTTCTGAACCCAGCTCGCGTGCCTCTTTAATGGGCGAACAGCCCAACCCTTGGGACCTTCTCCAGCCCCAGGATGAGACGAGCCGACATCGAGGTGCCAAACACTTCCGTCGATATGGACTCTTGGGAAGTATCAGCCTGTTATCCCCGGGGTAGCTTTTATCCGTTGAGCGACGGCCTTTCCATACAGCACCGCCGGATCACTAAGTCCTGCTTTCGCACCTGCTCGATCCGTCAATCTCGCAGTCAAGCTCCCTTATACCTTTACACTCTTTGGTTGATTTCCATCCAACCTGAAGGAACCTTTGAACGCCTCCGTTACTCTTTAGGAGGCGACCGCCCCAGTCAAACTGCCCATCTAGCACTGTCTCAATTTCTTGATTAGAATTTCAATAATATATGGTTGGTATTCCACAGGTGACTCCTTTAAAACTAGCGTCTTAATCTCTCAGTCTCCCAACTATTCTATACACACATTACCAAAACCCAATGCCAAACTACAGTAAAGCTCCACGGGGTCTTTCCGTCCTACTACAGGTAGTCGGTATCTTCACCGACATTACAACTTCACCAGGCCTCCAGCCAAGACAGCTCCCAAATCATTTCACCATTCGTGCAGGTCGGAACTTACCCGACAAGGAATTTCGCTACCTTAGGACCGTTATAGTTACGGCCGCCGTTCACTGGGGCTTCAATTCGAATCTCTCAATCCTCCTCTTAACCTTCCAGCACTGGGCAGGTGTCAGCCCATATACGTCGCCTTTCAGCTTAGCATAGACCTGTGTTTTTGATAAACAGTTGCTTGGGACTCTTCACTGCGGCCTACTTTGGCTCCTGATGTTCTCATTCACCTACCATAGGCACCCCTTCTCCCGAAGTTACGGGGCTATTTTGCAGAGTTCCTTAGCTAGAGTTATCCTGTCGGCCTCGGGTTTCTCACCCAGTCCACCTGTGTCGGTTTACAGTACGGGCACTTTATCCCTCTTTAGAAGTTTTTCTCGGCAGTGTAGGATTTGTAACTTAAGCACTAGTGCTCTTCCCCATCAGGTCTAACATTTAATAATACGGATTTGCCTATATTATCATGCTTCTCCCTTAGAATGCCTATTCCGTCAGACATCTTACATACCTTCCTGCGTCACTCCATCAGTTAACAGTTTAAAGTGGTATAGGAATATTAACCTATTTTCCATTCGCCACGACTTTCTAGTCTTCGCTTAGGTCCCGACTCACCCAGGGTTGACAAACATTGCCCTGGAAACCTTGGACTTCCGGCCAGAGGGATTCTCACCCTCTTTCTCGCTACTCATTCCTGCATTCTCACTTCTGATACCTCCAGATCGCCTTTCAGCTCTCCTTCTACAGCCTACAGAACGCTCTCCTACCAACAACATTGTTGTTACATAGCTTCGGTTTATGTCTTAGCCCCGTTAAATCTTCGGCGCAGATACTCTCGACCAGTGAGCTATTACGCACTCTTTAAAGGTATGGCTGCTTCTAAGCCAACCTCCTGGTTGTTTGTGAATATCCACCTCCTTTCCCACTTAGACATAATTTGGGACCTTAGCTGATGTTCTGGGTTGTTCCCCTCTCGTCCATGGACCTTGTCATCCATAGACTCACTCCTAAGTATTAATATATGGTATTCGCAGTTTGCTTAACTTCAGTAAGCTATACGCCCCCTAGGTTATACAGTGCTCTACCCCCACATATCTTTAAACTTAAGGCTGCACCTAAATGCATTTCGGAGAGAACGAGCTATCTCCTAGTTCGATTGGCTTTTCACCCCTAAACCTATCTCATCTCCCAACATTTCAACGGCGGTGAGTTCGGTCCTCCACTGCATCTTACTGCAGCTTCAACCTGGACAGGCCTAGATCACTAGGTTTCGCGTCTATAACATGCGACTTGCGCCCTCTTAAGACTCGGTTTCCCTTCGGCTCCACTCTCTTAACCTCGCCACATATCATAACTCGCAGGATGATTAACCAAAATCCACGCAGTCAGCTCTCGCCTCCTACCGTTTGTAAGCACATGGTTTCAAATTCTTTTTCACTCCCTTACTCAGGGTTCTTTTCACCTTTCCCTCACGGTACTCTCCTCTATCGGTTAGTAAAAGTATTTAGCCTTATGTGATATGGTCCACACTGATTCACACCAAATTCCTCGTGCTTGATGCTACTCGGGATTAATATTATACATGTATTACTTTACACTATACGAGGCTATCACTCTCTTTGGCCAGGCTTTCCAACCTTGTTCCGTTTACATAATACACATATCTTGATTATGGCTATCTCAATAAATATCTCCCTCTACCACATGATGGCAACCTCGCCAAGTTTAACACCACCATGTTTTAGGCTCTTCCCCCTTCGCTCGCCGCTACTAAGAGAATCGTTTTTACTTTCTTTTCCTCTAGCTACTTAGATGTTTCAGTTCGCTAGCTTACCTATTTCTCACTTGTCCTTCCAACAAGTAGGTTTCCCCATTCGGATATCTTAGGATCTACGCTTATATGCAACTCCCCTAAGCTTTTCGCAGCTTATCACGTCCTTCTTCGGCTTTTACTACCTAGGCATCCTCCATGTGCCCTTAATTAGCTTTTTAATCATCTTTTCTATATTTTTTTACAGTTTAACTACTTATCTTTTCTTTCGTCTCTGTTTAAAGTTGTAATTCTTTACTTTCTACTATTCATTTCTCATTGTCCTATGT
>NZ_LOHX01000042.1:3246-5061 GCF_001559775.1 Streptobacillus felis
ATAAATAAAGCAAACAAACTCAAAGTAATCTAAGTTCTAATAACCCATTTTATGTTTTCTCCTTAGAAAGGAGGTGATCCATCCGCACCTTCCGGTACGGATACCTTGTTACGACTTCACCCCAATCACTAATCACACCTTAGGTACTTCCCTCCTTACGGTTAGGCCAGTAACTTCAGGTGCAACTAACTCTCGTGGTGTGACGGGCGGTGTGTACAAGACCCGAGAACGTATTCACCGCAACATTGCTGATTTGCGATTACTAGTGATTCCAACTTCATGAAGTCGAGTTGCAGACTTCAATCCGAACTGAGAGTAGCTTTTGAGATTTGCTCCACATCACTGCTTCGCTCCTCTTTGTACTACCCATTGTAGCACGTGTGTAGCCCAGATCATAAGGGGCATGATGACTTGACGTCATCCCCACCTTCCTCCCGCTCGTCGCGGGCAGTTTCATTAGAGTCCCCAACTTAATGATGGCAACTAATGATAGGGGTTTCGCTCGTTGCGGGACTTAACCCAACATCTCACGACACGAGCTGTCGACAGCCATGCACCACCTGTATCTCGGTTCCCGAAGGCACTAAGATGCTTCCATCTTATTCCGAGTATGTCAAGACCTGGTAAGGTTCCTCGCGTTGCGTCGAATTAAACCACATGCTCCACCACTTGTGCGGGTCCCCGTCAATTCCTTTGAGTTTCATACTTGCGTACGTACTCCCCAGGCGGATCACTTATCGCTTTTGCTTCGGCACAGAGGTTTCGCACCCCCACACCCAGTGATCATCGTTTACAGCTAGGACTACCAGGGTATCTAATCCTGTTTGCTCCCCTAGCTTTCGCACTTCAGCGTCAGTTTCTGTCCAGTGAGTTATCTTCATCATCGGCATTCCTACACATATCTACGAATTTCACCTCTACTCGTGTAGTTCCACCCACCTTTCCAGTACTCTAGTCTTACAGTTTTGTAGGCAAGACTATGGTTGAGCCACAGCTTTTCACCTTCAACTTGTTAGACCGCCTAGATGCCCTTTAAGCCCAATAATTCCGGATAACGCTTGCGACATACGTATTACCGCGGCTGCTGGCACGTATTTAGCCGTCGCTTCTTCTGTAGGTACCGTCACTTTCTTCTTCCCTACTGAAAGCACTTTACAATCCGAAAACCGTCTTCGTGCACACAGAATTGCTGGATCAGAGTTGCCTCCATTGTCCAATATTCCCCACTGCTGCCTCCCGTAGGAGTAAGGGCCGTATCTCAGTCCCCTTGTGGCCGTTCACCCTCTCGGGCCGGCTACCTATCATCGCCTTGGTAGGCCTTTACCCCACCAACTAGCTAATAGGATGCAAAGCTCTCTCTTAGTGATCTCTCTTTCATTAAACTTAGATGCCTATGTCTAATAATATCTAGTATTATCCATCGTTTCCAATGGTTATCCCAGTCTAAGAGGCAAGTTCTTTACACGTTACTCACCAGTCCACCATGTCTCATATCTAAGCAAGCTTAGTTACTCAACATAGATTTGCATGTGTTAAGCATTCTGTCAGCGTTCATCCTGAGCCAGGATCAAACTCTTCATTCAATATATTTTCTATATTTTTAAATTCTTCACCTTTTTGTCAGTTTGTTTCTCAAAGTTATTGTTCTTACCTTAAATTGACTTCTTGTCTTTCTTGTTTGCTTTATTTATTCCTTTTCTTTCCATTGTCCTCGTCCGTTATGGACATTAATAATCTTACCATAAGACCCCCCTCTATGTCAAGAACTTTTTTCTTTTTTTATACATTTTTTATGTACTACTATATATAGTTTTT
>NZ_LOHX01000043.1 GCF_001559775.1 Streptobacillus felis
AAAAGTAATAATATAATATGGTAAATGATAATGTAAAAAATAATAATAATATGAATAAAAAAGGGCTTAGAAACAATAAATATAATGAATTAGATATTTAGATGGCAATAATGGCTAGAATGAACGAAAAAGGCTTTAAAGAAATAGAATTTGAATGTGGTTATTTGAAAAAACTAACAAAATGGAAAGATAACACTAGTGATAGTTTTTTTGACAATCTTGAAAGGGTTTATGATAAATTAATATCCATTCAAATTAAAATTGGAGAAAATAAAGAATATACAAAATTTGTATTGTTTACAAAAGATATCATTTCAGGTTCAAGACTAAAGGTCATAATAGGAATGAATTCTGAATTTAGATGGGTGTTAAATGA
>NZ_LOHX01000044.1 GCF_001559775.1 Streptobacillus felis
TTGTTAACCAGAGAAGAATGGAAAAAATTGTATCAAGCTCAATTTGATATAATAAAAAAATTTAATCATAATAAAATAAAAATGGATACAGTTCTTCATAATGTACGAAAATACGCCAAAAAAGCAAATAATGGTGCTGAATACAAAAGAAAAAAACAATTGAAAAAAAAACTGAAAAACAAGAAAATGAAATGGTAAAAATAAACAATGCTAAGAAAAAACAATTTTCTAGACTTAATCAAAAAAATGAAAAT
>NZ_LOHX01000045.1 GCF_001559775.1 Streptobacillus felis
AAGATGCATATATAAGTATACATGAATCTATAAAACATGCTGGATTCTATTATTACTGTAAGGTTAAGATAGATTATGTAAAGGCTGAAAAAGTTGATTTAACAGAATTAAATAAATATGATGGAATTTGAGTTCCAGGAGGATATGGAGGACGTGGTAGAGAAGGTAAAATAAAGACTGTTAGATATGCTAGAGAAAATAAAATACCTTTCTTTGGAAGATGTTTAGGTATGCAAAGGGCAACTATTGAGTTTGCAAGAACTGTATTATGAATTACAG
>NZ_LOHX01000046.1 GCF_001559775.1 Streptobacillus felis
AAGTGATTTTAGAATTTTAGATTTAATGGCAGCTGAAAAACCAATATCTTTATATATAGTTGTTCCGCCAGGACAAATACAACCTTGAGCCCCTTTATGAAGAATATTAGTAATACAATTTGTTCAATTATGAACAACAGAAATGGATTATTCTGGGAATCAAAATAAAATAAAAATTAACCACAGATTATTAATGCTCTTTGATGAGTTTCCAGCAATTGGAAAAATGGAAATTTTCAAAAAAGCAATAGAATTTGTTCATGG
>NZ_LOHX01000047.1 GCF_001559775.1 Streptobacillus felis
TTTTTTGTAACAGGCACTCTTTTTATACCATTCTTTTAGAGTACTAGCTCCGTGAGGGTTAAAATGGGACATTACAAGTACATATATAGGACCTTTACAGTAAATAAATAGGAAATCTTCAATAAATAAATAAGACAATTGCAGTAAATAAATAGGACATTTTCAGTAAATAAATAGGACATTGTATGTAAAAAAATAGGACATGTAAACAAAATACCTTTGTTGTATGCTATAATTAAATTGAGGTGATAATATGGCAAATGAAGTAGTTCAATATAACAACGAATTTAATCAAATAGGTCTTAGAAACTTTAATGCAACTCACTTAGATATTCTTATAGATAATTTTG
>NZ_LOHX01000048.1 GCF_001559775.1 Streptobacillus felis
ATACTAAATCAGAAATAGAAGCAAAAGAAATAATAGATAATATAGGCTTAACAGTGAAAGGAGATAAGTGAGAAACAAATAGTCAAAAACTAGGAGATACTCTATCTATAACAGGAGGAAGCTATATAACAACAAAGGCAAAAGGAAATGAAGTTAGTGTAGATCTAACAGATAAGACTAAAAAAGATATAGAAAAGGGAGTATCAGCAAATAGTGGAGTAGCAAATGCTGTAGCAATGGCAAACCTACCACAAATAAATGGAAAAGGACATAACATAGCAGGATCATATGGTTACTATAAAAGAGAACATGCATTTGCATAAGGACTATCAGGAACAAATGAA
>NZ_LOHX01000049.1 GCF_001559775.1 Streptobacillus felis
ACATATGAACTCCATTAATTAATTTTCTTTATGTTTAATTTATCATAAATTACAAATAAAATCAATATATTATTATTACACATCATAACATTAATTGAAATACAGGTATATTATATATATAAAAACGTTATTCAGGACATGAAATTCCTTGAATCACCTCCTAGTTTACCACATCAAACTTCAAAGAAAAAAGTGCTCTAAATATTTTATTGGAGTCTATAGACGAGTATATATTTAATCTTGATAAATCAAAATTTACTCCAAGCTTTACCCTAGGATTAAATGACCTATAGTCTGTATCCAATCCTATACT
>NZ_LOHX01000050.1 GCF_001559775.1 Streptobacillus felis
CTTTCTTCATTATAATCTTAATATGAATTTTGAATATGATGCTCAAATTCTGCTTCTAGAATATGTTTAATTGTTGAACCAAGCATTTTCTTTAATGCATCCTCAATGTCTGTAATAGTTTTTAAATCTCCATTTTGAATTAAAAGTTTTGCAGCTTTATCGAAAGCTGTTTCTTCCATTTCTCTAATTCTTTTTGTTCTTCTTTCTTTTTTTTCTTCATTCATTACAAAAGCCTCCTTGTATATTATATACCATAAGAGGCTCTTACTAAACATTATATTTTTTTCAATTTACAGACTTATTTCAATACTCTCGCTATGCATTATTCCT
>NZ_LOHX01000051.1 GCF_001559775.1 Streptobacillus felis
GATTCTTTTTATTTAGTTAAATTTCATTTTGATCTCCTTTCAAATTTTTTTTTTTTAATATATTATACCCTAGATTTTTGTAAAAATAAAAAGGTCGTTGGCCTGTAGTGACATTTTTTTTCCCAAAAATACCACACAGACAAGGGAGGTCCCTTGACCCCAAAAAAGATTGTAAAACTACAATAATCCTAACCCCCCAAATTTTCAAATTTAAGTGGAAAAAAAATTTTTCAAATTTTAACATTAAGTCTTAGACACAACTTCAAAAATTTAAAAAAAAATTTTTAATCAAAA
>NZ_LOHX01000052.1:0-8043 GCF_001559775.1 Streptobacillus felis
CCTGAGCCAGGATCAAACTCTTCATTCAATATATTTTCTATATTTTTAAATTCTTCACCTTTTTGTCAGTTTGTTTCTCAAAGTTATTGTTCTTACCTTAAATTGACTTCTTGTCTTTCTTGTTTGCTTTATTTATTCCTTTTCTTTCCATTGTCCTCGTCCGTTATGGACATTAATAATCTTACCATAAGACCCCCCTCTATGTCAAGAACTTTTTTCTTTTTTTATACATTTTTTATGTACTACTATATATAGTTTTTATTCTTGGATTTCTCCCCAATATTTTGTATATTAAAAACTATAATTTAAACATATTTCCCCCAATTACGTATAAATATATGATATATATTGTAATAAAATAGCAAAAATGATATAATCTATATATATTTAATATAAGTAGGTGATTTTGTGATTTCAATTATTCTTGCTGCAGGTAAAGGTACAAGAATGAAGTCAAACATCTCTAAGTTAATGCATAAAGTAAACGGACAACCTATGATAGTTAAGCTTGTTAAAACTCTTGATGATGCAGGTATTAATAAAAACATCTTAATATTAGGTTATCTAAAAGAGCAAATACTTGAAGTATTAGATCTTGAACATGTAGTTCAAGAACAACAACTAGGTACTGCTCATGCCGTTATGATAGCAAAGGATAAAATATTAGAAAATAACGATGATATTTTAATATGTAATGGAGATGGACCTTTATTAACTGTAGAAACAATTAATAGAATGAAAGAAAAATTTAAAAATGATTCTTTAGATGCTCTAATTCTTTCTTGTGAAGTTAACAATCCTCATGGTTATGGTAGAATAATCAAAGAAAATGGAAGAGTTACTGACATAATAGAAGAAATAGATACAACTATAGAGCAAAAAAACATTAAAGAAATAAATGCAGGTGTTTACTTATTTAAGAGAACTTCTCTTTTATCAATATTAGATAAATTTAATAACGATAACAAAAAAGGAGAATACTATTTAACTGATGCAGTTAAGCTATTAAATGCTGAAGGGTTAAAGGTTGATAGTTTAGTTCTTGAAGATGAGAGAGAAATGTTAGGAGTTAATTCTAAATCACAACTTGCAATGGTTTCTAAAATATTAAGAGATAGAAAAAACGAAAAACTTATGGATGATGGGGTAATACTTATAGATCCTAATACTACATATATAGAAGAAGATGTGGAAATAGGACAAGACAGTGTTATATACCCTAACGTATACATAGAAAAAGGTACAAAAATAGGAAGTAACTGTACTATTTATTCTGGGTCAAGAATAGAAAGCTCAACTATAGGTAATAATGTAAGTATAGATAATAGCGTTGTAGAACAATCTATAATAGAGGATAATGTAAGTGTAGGACCATTTGCACATATTAGACCTAATTCATTATTAAAAGAAAAATCTAAAGTAGGAAATTTTGTTGAAATTAAAAAATCTATATTACACCCTGGTGTTAAATGTGGACATCTAACATATATAGGTGATAGTGAAGTCGGTGAAAATACTAATATAGGAGCCGGAACTATAACTTGTAACTATGATGGTGTTAAAAAACATAAAACTAATATTGGGAAGGATTGCTTCATAGGAAGTAATAGTATATTAGTATCACCTGTTAATATAGGGAACAACGTACTAACTGCAGCTGGTTCAGTAATAACTAATGATATTCCTGAAGATAGTATAGCATTTGGTAGAGCAAGACAAGTCAATAAAATTGGAATAAATAAAAAATAAGAGAAAGTGTGGGATTTCGAAATGTACAACAATCATGAGATTAAAGTTTATGCTGGAACTTCAAGTACAAAATTAGCTACAAAAATAGCTGAAAAACTAGGCGTTAAACTAGGAGACAGAACTATCGTAAGATTTGCTGATGGAGAAACATTTGCTAAATCAAACGAAACTGTAAGAGGATGTAAAGTATTCGTAATACAATCTACATCTAAACCTGTAAATGAAAGCTTAATGGAATTATTAATTTTCATTGATTCATTAAAGAGAGCATCTGCAACTGAAATTATAGCAGTTATTCCTTACTATGGATATGCAAGACAAGATAGAAAAGCATACCCAAGAGAGCCAATTACATCTAAATTAGTGGCTGATTTATTAACAACTGCAGGAGCTACAAGAGTAGTTACTATGGATTTACACGCAAGACAAATACAAGGGTTCTTTAATATCCCAGTAGATCACATGGAAGCTTTACCTTTATTTGCTAAATACTTCTTAGATAAAGGATTTAATTCAGATAATACAGTAATAGTATCTCCAGATGTTGGTGGAGTTAAAAGAGCTAGAGCATTAGCAAAATGGTTAAACGTACCTTTAGCTATTATAGATAAAAGACGTGAAAAAGCTAATGTATCAGAAGTTATGAACTTAATAGGAGAAGTTAGAGGTAAAAAAGCCGTCTTAATAGATGATATAATAGATACAGCAGGAACTATATGTAACGCTGCTTCTGCTCTAAAAAAAGAAGGTGCAGTTGAAGTTTATGCATGTGCTGTACACCCAGTATTTTCTGGACCTGCAATAGAAAGATTAAAAAATTCAGAATTCAATAAGGTTATTGTAACAGATACTATAGAATTACCTGAAGAATCTAAATTTGATAAGTTATCTATAGTTTCTACAGCAAGTATGTTTGCTGAAACTATCAACAGAATCTTTATTGAAGAAGCAATAAGTGACTTATTTGAAATACCTAAAAACTTAGATGTAGAAGGATTAGATGGATAAACCTGTAATTCTTTTCCCTACTGATACAGTTTATGGTATAGGTACTCTTCCTAAAAAAGAAGCTTTAGAAAAGATTTTTAAAATTAAAAATAGAGATAAGAATAAGAAAATTATTGCATTAGTTTCAAAGAAAGAAACTATAAATAAGATAATAAAAACAAATAATTTCATTGATAAAATCATAGATAAGTTCTTTCCAGGAGCTATAACTTTGATTTCAAAATCTACTCCTTTTATCAAAGACCTTTTAGGTTATGAAGATATAGGTGTAAGAATGCCTAATAACAAATTAGCTTTAGAAATTATAGAAAAGCATGGCGGAATATTAATGACTACATCAGCAAACATTAGCGGTAAAGAAGCGCCAAAAACATCTTTAGAAATAGATGATCTTATACTTAATTCTGTCGATATAAAATATATAGATGATAGTAATTTAAGTGGTATAACTTCTAGTATTTTTAAAATAGAAGGAGAAGAAATAACTCTATTAAGAGAAGGTTCCATACCTTTAATAGAGATAGTAAAACTTAAGGAGGAATAATTTGAAAGGTAAGTTAGTAAACCCTAATAACATCTCAGACATGGATGTTATGAATGCAAGAAGTCAAGCAAGCATGGCTGCTTTACTTCAAAAAATAGGAAAAGGTAAAAGAAAAAAAGAAGTAACATTAAGTAAAGGTTCTCAAAAATATTTAGAACAAATGATAGGTGAAATGAAAAAACAAATGGTTATGTATGAAAAACATTTACCTAATTTATTTCAATTCTTTAGCTATGTTGAGAAATCTTTACATGTAGGTAAAAAAGAAAAAAGACCTAAAGAAAAAGTTCTTGCTCTTTCTTTTGAAGAATATGACTTAATAGTTAAACAAATGAAAGATGTTATAAAAGGTTTAGCTTTAGAAAAATCAAAATTAAAATGGTACAACATTATCAAAAAAACTATGTTTAATATGATGACTAAGCAAACAGAAGAATTACTTAAAGAAATGAAGTAATAAATAGGGGTGTTAAATGGGGGAAAATCTATTACAAAAAGCAACTACCCTTGATAGTTGCTTTTTATTTAATTTAGAAAATATTTTAGATTTAGCAATAAATACAAATGCAACAGATATACATATCAGAGAATATGTTGGTAAATGTAAACTAGAACTTAGAATTAATGGAAATATTAAGAATATATCTAATGTGGAAAAATTAAATGTAAAAGAAATTATTGCCAGAATAAAAATACTTTCAAAGCTTAATGTGGCAGAAAAAAGATTACCACAAGATGGTTCTTTTACTTATACATTTATGAATAAGAAGTATGATATACGTGTAGCTACTCTACCTTCATTTTCAGGAGAAAATGTTGTACTAAGAATATTAAACTCTACATTAAAAGACATAAGTCTTAAAGCTTTAGGATTTGAAGACTACGAAATAAAGATTTTAAATGAAGCATGCTTAAAATCTCATGGTCTAATATTAATAACAGGACCTACAGGTAGTGGTAAATCAACAACCTTATTATCTCTAATACATATATTAATGAAAAGTAAAAGAAAAATAATAAGTATAGAAGATCCTATAGAAAACAAAATAGAAAGCATAGTTCAGGTTCAGGTTAAAGAAGAAATAGGTTTAAGTTTTGATAGAATTCTTAAAACAGTACTAAGATCAGATCCTGACATCATAGTAATAAGTGAAATAAGGGATGAAATTACAGCACAAATTGCAATAAGAGCTGCACTTACTGGGCATTTAGTTTTAGCAACATTACATACTAATGATAGTATTTCTACATTAAATAGATTAATAGATATGAATATACCTAAGTATCTTATACTAGATTCACTATTATGTATATTATCTCAAAGACTAATATTTAATGGATACAAACGTATATGTCTGTCTGAAATATTAAAAATGGATGATGAAATAAAAAATATTTTCAGTAATAATACTGACAAAATCATCATTGAAGAAATACTAAAAAATAAAGGATACATGTCCTTAAAAGAAAAACTAGAAAAGAGGTGTGATCTTGAAAAATATTATAGTCTATGACTTTGATAAAACAGTTTATGGTGGTGAAACATCTACTGATTTTATGAGATTCTTTCTAAAAAGAAATCCTAAATATATATTTAGAATATATAAGGTATTTCCTTCTCTTTTTTACTACAAAAAAGATTTAAAAAAATCAAAAGAAATATTTTTCGAAATACTAAATCAAATTGAGATAGATTATTTAAAAAAAGAAATATCTGAATTTTGGAAGGTAAATAAGAATAAAATATTTCCTTGGGTATATAACGAGATAATAAATAATAAGAAAAATTCAGAAGAATTAATATTAATATCTGCAACTCCAGAAATTTTTCTTGAGGAAATATCAAAAGAACTTGGTTTTGACAAATTAATAGGAACTAGATTTATCAAACAAGAAAGATATTTCTTAAGTAAAATAGATGGTTTAAATTGTAAACATAATGAAAAAGTTCTTAGATTAAGGGAATATTTACCTGAATTTAAGATACTTGCATTCTATTCTGACAGCATGTCAGATAAACCATTATTTGACTTATCAGAAAGAAAGTACTATATTGTTAAAGGTATAAAAAGGGAAGGTCTTCCAAATGAATAACATTAAAATTATATATCAATATGATGGAAGTAATTATTATGGATCACAAAGACAAAAAGATAAAATTACTGTTCAAGGAACTATAGAAGATATACTTAAAAACTCATTTAACGAAACAGTAAATATGATAAGTTCCGGAAGAACAGATAAAGATGTACATGCTAAAATGCAAATTTCAAATTTTATACTAAACAAAGATATCAATTTAAATATTATTAAGGAAAAGATAGAAAAATATTCTGACTATTCAATAAAAATATTATCTATAGAAAAAGTTGATATTAATTACAATTCTAGGTATAATAATAATGAAAGAACTTATGAATATATATTATCTAAACAAGAATATATTAGTCCTTTTGAAAGAAAATATATAGCCAGAATAAAATATGACATTCAAATAGATAAATTAAATGATATCTTAAAGCATTTTATAGGATCACATAATTTTTCTAGTTTTTCTAAAAAAGAAAATAAGGCTGACAAAAATCCTATGAGAACCATATATGATTGTTATGCTATTGAAAAAGATAAAAGAATACATATATATGTTAAGGGAAATAGTTTTTTAAAAACTATGGTAAGAATAATAATAGGAACTTCTCTTGCAGTATATGAAAACAAAATTAAAATAGATTTCATAGAAGATGGATTTAAAAATCCTAATCCTGATGCTAAAAAATATGTAGCTCCAGGAAACGGACTCTATCTATATGAAGTAAAATAAGGAGGAAAATGAAAATAACTATACAACAATGTATTTTTTTAATATCAAATTTAACAAAAAAACAAAACAGAATTTTTTTAAACTTAAATTCTTATTCTAATGTTCCATTAAAGGTTAATGGAAAGGATGTTTTTGATAAAGATCAAGCTAAAGAAATGCTTGCTATGTATTTAGAACTTGAAACTATTAACGAAGATTTAGCTACATTAAAAACAGCTTTAAATCATGCTAATGCAACTAATTTAATAGATGGTAAACCTCTATTTTATCATTTAGAAGATGTAAAGAATAAGAGAAGCTTATTAATCTTCTTAGAAAGAGTACTAAGTTCTAATACTTCTAATGCTGAAAGTGGTGTTGGAGTTGTAAATTATGGTGTATTAAATCAAAACGTTTTAAAAGAAGATTTTGATAAATTAGAAAAAGAGGTTAACTCTGTTTCAGAAAGAATTGATCTTGAAAATTCAAAACTAACTGTAGAAGTTAACCTTAAAGGTAAATATTAATATTTTTTGGTAGTAATTCTTTTCCAAAAAGATTTCGAACGGATATTTTTACGATTTATTTATTTTTACGACTTATATTTCCGACCGATTAAAATCTAATATCAAAGAATTACGATGGAGTTTTTACTCAAAAACTTTTTTAGGATGAGTTTTGCCTTTAGATTCCTATATTAAATTAAACATTTCTAACATTTTAACAAATCCATCATTATCTATATTATCTGTAACATATCTTGCTTTTGATTTTACAAAATCTGTGGCATTACCCATGGCAACTGAATGATCTACTACTTCAAACATAGAAACATCATTATTCCCATCACCTATTGCAATAGCCTCACTAGGATCTATATTTAATTTTTCCATAAAAGCCTTAAGACCATTTCCTTTGCTTGCTTTTTTATTTAATATTTCAATACTTATAGGTATATTTCTAACATAGTAATAATCTTTCAAAAAATCTTTATCATTATTTTTTTCAAAATCATCTAATTTTTCACTACTTCCCATTATATTAACTCTTGAAATTTCTATTTCTTTATTTTCATCAAATTTTTCTATTTCCATAGAAAGTATTTCATTATCTTCTATTATTTCAGGGAATATTTCATTTACATAGTATAACTTATTTGGTGTATACACACTTAAATCGTATTCATTTTTCAAACTATTTTTAATATATATATAGTCTGAAATATTTAAATGAAAATGTTTTAATATTTCTTTAGTATCTATATTTTGTACAACTGCACCTGTTGTAAGTATTGCGTAGTTATTTTTTCCTGATAATTTAAGTGTCTCAAACATTTCTTGTAAACTATCTATACTTCTACCTGTATTAACTACTAATTTAATGTCAGATTTTTCTAATTTATGAAATGCATCTATAACTCCTTTAGATAATTTAGAATCCTTTAGTATAGTTCCATCTAAATCAAAAGAAATCAATTTAATTTTATCCATATTTTTCCTTTCTATAAAAGAAAAAACACTTAAATTTCTTTAAGTGTTATATTTCTATTTATTATCTTTTTTTTGAAGCTTCAAATTTTTCCCAAATTCCAGCTTTAGTTAAGATAGACTTAACAGTTTCTGTTGGTTGTGCTCCATTTGATAAGAATTTTAAAATTTCTTCTTCTTTTAAGTTTACTTGATTTTCAGAAACTAAAGGATTGTAAGTTCCAACATAAGCCACTGCTTTCCCGTCTCTTTTTCCTAATGCTTCCATTGCTGCTATTCTATAGAAAGGTGCTTTTTTTCTACCTAATCTAGTTAATCTTAATTTTAACATTTATTTTTCCTCCAAATTTTTATTACAACTAATTTTACATTATTAATTAAACTTTGTCAAGTATTTTTTATTGACAATGTAATAAAAAAATTGAAATGAATAATATTTTATTTTAACTTCTTTC
>NZ_LOHX01000052.1:8384-8817 GCF_001559775.1 Streptobacillus felis
ATAATCCGTATACTATTTCTAATTTTTTTTGTTTTAGAACTAAGCCCAATATGCTCTAATTTGTTTCCTGTAGATAAACTATCACTAACAACCTTAGCATCTCTAGGAATATCTAAAAGATTATCTTTTCCTAAGTTAGTTAACTCTTCTAGTAATAAATCTACATTTTCTTCTGTTATCTTATCAAATACATTTAAATCATTAAAGTTTACATCTTTTACAAGTGATTTTCTCTCCTCTTTACTCTTTTAATAAATTATATAAATTAATGAACCAATTGAAAAGTTATTAATATCATTTTAAACAAAAGATCCCATTCTTATCCATTCTTCTAATTCTTTCACATCATAATGATATTCATATATCCAATCTAACCACTCTTCTTTTGTTATTGTATTTAAATCAAATTTTTTCATAAATTCATATGGTTCTG
>NZ_LOHX01000053.1 GCF_001559775.1 Streptobacillus felis
CTTTTATGTATCTTTTATACTTATTTTATGTCCTCGCAAACCTTGAGGAATACTAGCAACGTGATGGATATAGTTAAACTTTGTCATTAAAGTAATACAACATTTTCAGAAAATGAAATCAATCTTTTCGATAGAGTAAAAACAATTTGTGCAGTAAATTATAGATAACATGTTGTTTAATTAAAATTAATATGTTAGAATAAAAAAAAAAATGAGAAATATTGTATGGCAAGTAAGATTGTAAAATATAATAATGATATGAATAAAATAGG
>NZ_LOHX01000054.1 GCF_001559775.1 Streptobacillus felis
GTATTTATTATTATACCTTTTTTCTTTAATAGTTCTGCTACCCTATTAGTCCAACCTTGCCAACCATTAGGATAATAAGCAATCCCTTCTTCTCTAAGAAGATGTACAACTACATTATCTAAATAAGATATTTCTTTTTTTACAAAGTACATTCTATCTTTTTAAGTTAACATTTTTGGTAAAGTTGAATTCATTACTAAATTTAAATCTTTATATCGTTCTACACATATTAGAACATGTAATTTATCCAATACTTTAGCTGCATATTTTTTAAAATTAAAATGATCCATATGCAATGGT
>NZ_LOHX01000055.1 GCF_001559775.1 Streptobacillus felis
TGTCCAGTAAATACAGAACTTATCAAACCTTTATATCTATATTCTCTACTTACTTTATATACTTCACAACCTTTTCTTAAACATTCTTCTGTTTCCTCATTATTTGTAAGATTTATTATATTTTTTCTATCATTTTTATTTTTTATTCTCTTATTCCCTTCATGTTTTTGTGGCTTTATATATGAAGTATAACCATAATAAGATAAATATTTTAAGTTTTCGTAAATTTCATATACTTCATCAGCTCAGACATATTTAAAATCATTTACATTCTATTTAATATGATCTATAAATAC
>NZ_LOHX01000056.1 GCF_001559775.1 Streptobacillus felis
TAACTCTTTAAACTGTTCTATACCTTCATTAATAATACCATCATTATTACTCTCATCTTTTTCTGTCAACTTTTGCTTTAATTCACAAGAAGTTCTATCATTCACAGAGGTTAAATATTTACCCTTATTTTTCATAAATTCAAATCTAATATCATTAGATATACTTGTAACATCCATACCTGTAATAAGTTAAAACATTGCATTTATATCTAAACTTCTAACAACTACTTCTCCATCACTCACATATCTTAACTTTCCATGT
>NZ_LOHX01000057.1 GCF_001559775.1 Streptobacillus felis
TTGAAAAAGAAAAAATAAAAGTGTAAGATGAAGAAAAAGGTAAAGAAGTAGTTGGAATAAAAGAAGACTGGATAAAACAGTTTTTAATGCCAAAAATTGATAAAAATATTAATAAAACAGAAATGTTGTAGAATTTATTATTAGATGGGATAAATTATCAAGTTTATGAAGAATTACTTGAACCTACTTTAAAATTTAGAGAGATTGAAGAAAATTCAAAAAGATCTACAGAGTTATTAACAGAAATATAGTTTAAGTCATCTGCATAT
>NZ_LOHX01000058.1 GCF_001559775.1 Streptobacillus felis
AAGCCTAAAGCAATTGAAAGAGCTAGTATAGATGCAATGAATGCAATTACGGTAAAAACAAATACAAATTTCAATTTAGAAAAAGAAATTGCTCGAGGTATAACTGCAAGTTATGATAACCAAGTTAACGAAATCGTTTCATTAACATAAAATGCAGTGCAAACAAATATATTCCAAATGGTTTTTGATAAAGACTTAGTTTTAAAGAATAAAGATGGTAAAATAAATATGG
>NZ_LOHX01000059.1 GCF_001559775.1 Streptobacillus felis
CAAAATATACAAAACTATCAATTTTCTTAAATAATCGGTATTATCAAAATAATATTAAATACAATAATCATAACAAGTATTAAATAAATGAATTAAAAAAAGAGGTTAACAAACTTGAAAAAAACACAACTTAGAAGAGTAATATTCTAATAAATGCAAAAAATATATCTATTAGAGATCAAAAGTTACTAATTGATATTATTAATTTATCAAG
>NZ_LOHX01000060.1 GCF_001559775.1 Streptobacillus felis
GTATAAAAAATTAATATTTCTTTGTTTTATACAAAATAAAGTAATATATAGTTATTCCTAAAAGTGAATGTTAAATTAAAGTAAAATATCTTGTACTTATATTATATTTTATTTCAATACAAAGAAATACAATATTAATTAAAACATATATTATTATTCCTAATATTCTTAATAATCATTGTCTATTTAGATGCTGTCTTAGTTTTTATTTTTCCCATT
>NZ_LOHX01000061.1 GCF_001559775.1 Streptobacillus felis
TAATATCTACAAACTTTGCATTTGTTACTATTTCATCTATAATACCTAAATCATCTATTTCTTTTATTCTATTTCTTTCTTGAATTACACCTTTTTCTACACCTTCATTTAATATTTCATTATAAATATTAGGGTATTTTTCTAATAATTCTTCTTTAGTCATTATTACTTCCTCCTTGTTTTTAATATTTTTAGTTTTATTAAAAACTAAATTATTTGAAATTATACAATTATCTTTTATTTCTAAATCTATATCATCATCAACTATCTCATCTATAAATCCATATTTTTTAGCTTCTTCTGAATTTAGCCATGTTTCTTTATCCATTAAATCCGATAACTCTTCTTTAGATAATTTTGTCTTAGATAAATATGTTTCAATTATATTATCTTTCATCTTTTCTAATATTTCTATAGCT
>NZ_LOHX01000062.1 GCF_001559775.1 Streptobacillus felis
TTTAAATTTAAGAGCTGAAGAAAAAAATAAAAATTTAGATAACAATTGTGGAAAAATAAAAAAAGCATACTTTTTTTTGTAAACAGCATTCTTTTTATACCATTCTTTTATGTATCTTTTATACATTCTTTTCCGTACTCGCAAATACTGATAAATACTAGCTCTGCGAGGGTATAAAAACGACATTTTCAATGGATTAAAAGAACTTTTTCAATGGATTAAAAGGACTTTTTCAATGGATTAAAAAGGACTTTTTCAATGGATTA